>JALOOE010000383.1 GCA_025454565.1 Anaerolineae bacterium | reverse complement strand
GCAAAGGAACTACTACGAGCACGTGATCCGCACCTCGGCGGATCTGGAACGGGTGCGACGATACATTGCCGAGAACCCGCTGCGGTGGGAATTGGATGAACTGAATCCATCACGTGCGCATCGGCCGCCGTAGGGGCGAAGCATTCCTACAGCAGCCTGTGGCAAACCGCGGTCTCGCATCGATTGCAACATCTATCGTCGCGGCGATCGCGCCTGGGAATGCTTCGCCCCTACCGACGTGCCTGCTATCCGCCATCATCCGATTTCGAGAAGCGAGATGTGCTCTGAATGTGCTTTGCAGGGGAAGCCCCAGAACCGCAGATGTCACCTATGCCTGATGATAAGTCCAAGCCGCTAGCGCGCCAAAAGAGGTAAACGCGGCGGTATATACTCACAGGGCAGCACGCGGCTGCCCTGTACGCCTACGACATCCTTACTTCTGAAGCCACAACGGCGTGTCATGCAGCATTTCCGTCCCGTCTGCCGTGATCAAGTACCCGCTCTCGATCCGTAGTCCGCCCCAGGGGGTGTTGAACATGGGGATGTCGATCGAGACCACCATGTCTTCCTTCAGCGTCGCCGGGCTGCTCGGCCCGAAGATCGGCGGCTCGAACTCGATGACGCCGACGCTGTGGACGCCTGAATAGAGGAAGTAGTGTCCCAGGTTTCCGTCGGCCACGATTTTCCGGCCGAGGGCTTCGACCGCGCGGCCTTCGATGCCGGGACGCAACGCGTCGGCGCACGCTTGCTGGGCGCGGATCGCCACATCCAGCGCGCGGCGGATCTCCGCGCCGGGGTTCCCCACCAGCACGACCCGGCCGATCGCCGCGTGATACCCCTCGTAGCGCGGCGCGATGGTCAACAGCACCAGGTCATCGGCGGCGATGGGCCGAAAAGTCGTCCGCGCCAGGATCGGCCGGGTGTTGGGCCCGGAAGCCACGATGGTGTCGATCCCCGTGCCTTCGGCGCCGGCCCGGCGCATCGCAGCCTCGATCTCGGCGGCGACCGCGCGCTCCGTCACGCCCGGCCGGATCGCATCCACGGCAGCGTCGAACCCCGCTTCGGCGATCCGGTAGGCGTGGCGGATCACCGCGATCTCAGCCGGCGACTTCCGGGCACGCAGATCGCACAGGGCATTTTCTACATCCACCCATACCACGTCGGGCAGGGCCGCCTGCAGCGCCGCCATCAGATCGGCGCCAATCAGACCGCGGCCGCCCAGACCGACCCGCAGCGCGCCCCGCTCTGCGGCCAGCGCGTCCCGCCCGATCTCCACCATGATCTCGGCCAGGGGTTGGATCCTGGCGTAGGGATAGTCCTCATTCGGATGGGTGAACTCCCGCAACACACGGACATCGGCGATCTGGCCGACCAGGCGCGCATACTCGTCGCTCTCGGGGCCGACCAACATCACCGGCGCGCCCTGGCTGGGCATGAGGACACACGCCGGCTCAAAGTGGACCGGAAAATTCGCCAACCAGCGGGCGTGCGCCGGCCCAAAGGTGGCGCGATCATCGGCGTAGGCGACCAGGAAGTCGAGGCCCTGCGCGGCCATCAGCGCCTGGACGCTTCGCCAGCGTTCAAGATATTCGGAAGCGGGGATCGTCGGTAGAACGGTGTGTTGAGTCATGGCAGCCTCTCTGGGCAACACCGGTAGGGATGTCGCCTCCTCACGGGCGCGATACCTGAAGATGGGCGCATTCTAGCACATCGAGCACCGACCCGACGGCGTCTTGAGGCGGGATCGGCGCCTTCCGTGCGGGATCGATGAGCAACGCCGGCATCCCGACGCCCGTCGCGCCGAGATAATCCGCCTCATAGGAATCCCCAACGAAGAGCGCTTCCGATGCATCGCAACCGAGGCGCGTCAGCGCCGACATGAAGATGCTGGGATGCGGCTTGGGCCGGCCGTGTTCGATGGAAGTCACGACGATAACCATGTGCTGGCTGATGCCGATCGCGCACAGATGGTCGTGGATGTGTCCCGCGTAGTGCGTGTTGGTCACGACGCCGAGTCGAAATCGGGCGGACAGCACCTGCATGAGTTCCGGCACGCCGGGGATGTAACGGATCGCCGTGCTCCATTCCCGCAGAGACGACATCCACAGCCGGGTCGCGAACTCGCGCGATCGCGGTTGGGGCGAGACGCGTTCGAGGAAGTGCTGCGCGACCTGCTGCATGGAATATTCGTGGCCGGTGCGCTGAGACCAGTGATCAAGCGCTTCGGAGACTGCGCCCCAGTTTTCCAGGAAAGCGGCGTATGAGATGTCCACGCCTTCTTTCAGCAGCAGCTCGTGGGTGGCGTGGTATCCCTGTTCCACGCGGCTCGGCGAGTACTCGACCAGGGTGCCGAAAAAGTCAAAGAGGATGGCTGTGATCACGCCGCTCCTACTCGTCGCTGCTGTCTTTGGGCGGCACACGCCGGTTGACGCCTTTTTGCGCCTGGCTCAGCAGCAACGTCCAGAGCTCGGGGCGCGCCTGCTTGCATTCCGACAGCAACTGCTGGATTGGTCCGACCGGTTGCTGTGCGGCCAGGACGCCTGTGCTTTCCGGCAGCTCGTAATGCTTTGTGCTGAGCACCACCAGGACCTTCTCTTTTGTGATATCCAGCAGTTGTCTCTGTGCCAACCCATCTCTGACCTTGTCGATCACGAGACTCCAGGGATCATCGTTGTCGCGCCCTAACCAGTCATGGACGACCTCATGCGCTTCAGGCCGGTTCTTTCTGGCGGATGAGATAGTGCTTTCCAGGCTGCCTGCGGGCCAGGCCACGGCGCTGTTGTTTGAGGTAACCAGCAACTTCGTGGACGAAAACATGAGGAGTTTCTTCCCCTTTTCCACTTCCAGACGAATCGCTCCGATTTCCTCGCTCGCCAAGAACGCTGTGGTCAGAATCGCCTCGCCGAGCGGCTTCGCCAGCTTCTTGGCGTTGCCGTTCAGCAAATCCTCGGTGTTGACGTTCGTTTTGCCTGTGAACTGCTGACTATGCAGCAGGACTAGCTCGCTGGGGGCCAGCGGGCACTTAGGATCCAGATTGATGGACATGGGTTGTCATTGACCTCCGGCATTTGGCGTGTTATCTGTCGACGTTCTGGTATGACTGCTACCTGGCTTCGTAGGCTGCAATGGCTGCTGGCAAAACCTGCGTGACGCCATGACCCGCGGCGGGCAAGCCGATCAGGATGGCGCTGATGACCTCTGCACGCGAAGCACCTGCTTGCTTGGCTGCCTGAACGTGAAAGGGAACCCCACTTTCTATGCGCAACGCGGCAAGCACCGCCAGGTATGCCAGAGCAGATGTCTTCTTATCCAGGGCGCTTGCCGTCGCCAGGCCCTGAACCATCGCGCCCCACGCCTGCGCGTGTTTCGGGGCTTCGCTCATGAAGGTCTGAAACGCATTGCTGACCAGCGATGACTCGTCACTCATTTTCATTCCTCCCAGCGGTGATGCCTATTGAGGCTTTCTGTCACTGGAACTTTCTGCGAAGGCCAAGATGCGGTAAAATGTAGCGCTGCAGGAACGTGCACCGCAGCGGGTGAAACCTGTGACAGATTATAGGGCAACGCCGATGGCCGGTCAAACTAACCACTCGGTTGGCCGTGCGACTGCGGGTTGTCCCATTCACTGATTCGCGATTCGTTGATTCGTCATGCGTATACGTCGCCTTTTTCTCGTCACAACCATTGCCATCGTGCTCGGCTTCGGCGCGCTGCTCGCTATCTGGGGCTGGATCCAGTGGCGCTATGATCGCCAGGTGTTGACCGATGTCGCCGCCGCGCCCAAACGGCCGG
>JALOOE010000014.1 GCA_025454565.1 Anaerolineae bacterium | reverse complement strand
GATTTCGGCGACGCATTGCGCATCGCCTACCGCTCGGGCACGATCACCGGCATGTTGACCGACGGTTTGGGTCTGCTGGGCGGCACCACGATCTTCATCATCTTTGGCGCCGCGGCCCCCGACGCACTGTTGGGCTTCGGCTTCGGCGGCACCCTCATCGCGCTGTTCATGCGCGTGGGCGGCGGCATCTATACCAAGGCGGCCGATGTGGGCGCCGACCTGGTGGGTAAAGTCGAAGAAAACCTGGAAGAAGACGATCCCCGCAACGCGGCCGTCATCGCCGACCAGGTGGGCGACAATGTGGGCGACTGCGCTGGTATGGCCGCCGACATCTTCGAGTCCTACGAAGTCACCATCGTTTCGACACTGATCCTGGGTCTGGCGCTGGTAGCGCTCACCGGGCAGGTCTACTGGATCATCTTCCCGTTGATCGTACGCGCCATCGGCGTCATCAGCTCGATCGTCGGCACGTTCTCCGTGCCGATTTGGGAGCGCACGGTAGCCAAGGGCAATGCCTGGCACGCCATGGAGATCGCCTACGAAGTGTCTTCGGTGATCACCATCAGTCTGTCCTTCCTCCTGGCCTTCGTGTATGTGCGGGCCCAAAACGCGGCAGCGACCGGCGTCACAGAGGGTCCGTTGGGCTTTTGGTGGCAACCGGCGGCCATGGTGACTGTAGGCGTCGTCTTCAACGTCATCGTGAACCGCGTGACCGCGCACTTCACCGCGACGGAAAAGGCGCCGGTGCAGGAAATCGCCAAGAGCACGCAGTTCGGCCCGGCGACCACGATCCTCAGCGGTCTGGCCGAAGGCTACGAATCCAGCTTCTGGTCCGCCCTCCTGATCGCCGCCGCCATCATGTGCTCGGTGCTCGTATACGGCGCCCAGGGCGCGCACTACATCATCTACGGCGTGGCGCTGATCGGTATCGGCTGGCTGACTCATGCCGGCAACCTGGTGTCGATGGACTCCTTCGGCCCCATTTCCGATAACGCCAACGGCATCGGCGAAATGGCCTCCATGCCCGCCAGCGCTCGCAAGATCATGACCGATCTCGACGCGGTCGGCAACACGACCAAAGCCATCACGAAGGGTGTCGCCATCGGCTCGGCCGTTATCGCGGCGGTGGCTCTGTTCGGTTCGTTCATGACCGATATCAACATCGTGATTGCCGAACTCATGGCCGTCGGCAAACTGCCGCCCGGCTCCGAGGTCACGTCGATCAATGTCGCTGATCCGCGCGTCTTCATCGGTCTGCTGATCGGCGGCGCCATCCCACTCATCTTCGGGTCAATGCTGATCAAGGCCGTGGCGCGCGCCGCTAACGGCATGGTCGCTGTGGTGCGGAAGCAGTTCGACGTGCCCGGTGTACGAGAAGGCAAGGTATTGCCCGACTATCGCCTGGCCGTCGGTATCTCGACTGAGGCCGCGCAGCGCGAGCTGTTGCCGGTCGGCATCCTGGTCATCCTGATCCCCATCGTGGTCGGCTTCGCGTTCGGCGCTCAGGCGTTGGGCGGCTTCCTGGCGGGTGTCATCCTCTCCGGCCAACTGTTGGCGGTCTTCATGTCCAACACGGGTGGCGCGTGGGATAACGCAAAGAAGCTGGTGGAAGAAGGCCATTACGGCGGCAAAGGCTCCGACTCGCACAAGGCGAGCGTCGTGGGCGACACCGTCGGTGATCCGCTGAAAGACACCGCCGGCCCGGCCCTTAACCCGTTGATCAAGGTTATCAACCTGATCAGCCTGATCATCGCTCCCATCATCGTGGCGCAGACGAATATCGGCGTCATCGGTTGGCTCATGCTGCTGGTCTGTGTCGGCGCGATGATCTGGGCGCTGATGCGCAGCAAGGCGCCGGCGCAGTACGCCATCGACGCGATGGATTCGAAGTAAGCCCGGCACCTCGTAACCGGGAACCGGCAACGGGCGACGCGTCTTCGGGCGCGTCGCTCTTTTTGTTCAGGGAGGCGGCGTGATGCCATCCACCCCCCAGGCTGACCATGAGCCGGCGCGGCCTGCGCGAGTCACCGCCTGCACCTACGATCCGCTCTTCCTGGCGCACAACCTGCCCGGCCATCCGGAGAACCGGACGCGGCTGGAGCGGATCATGGCGGGGCTGGGCGATGCGCGGCTGCTCGACCGCATGACGCTCGTCCCGCCGCGGTCCGCCGACCTGCGCCTGCTGGCGCGCGTGCACGACGCGGCGTATGTCAAGGAGCTCCAGACCTTCGCCGAACAGGGCGGCGGCCACATCGACGCGGACACCTATGTCGGGCGCCGCAGCTTCGATGCGGCGCGGCTGGCGGCCGGCGGCGCTGCGGAACTGGTGCGTGCCGTCCTGGGTGGCCGCGCGCAGAATGGCATCGCACTCGTGCGTCCGCCCGGACATCACGCAGTGCGAGCCGGCGGCATGGGTTTCTGCCTGCTCAACAACGTGGCGGTGGCGGCGCAGGCGGCCCTGGACGAGTTCGGGGCGCAGCGCGTCCTGATCGTCGATTGGGACGTGCATCACGGCAACGGCACCCAGGACATTTTCTATCAGTCGCCCCAGGTGCTCTGTTTCTCC
This sequence comes from Anaerolineae bacterium, assembly GCA_025454565.1. GTDB lineage: Bacteria > Chloroflexota > Anaerolineae > CG2-30-64-16 > CG2-30-64-16 > JALOOE01. The sequence goes on along the minus strand of JALOOE010000014.1, from coordinate 24,657 downwards.
ACTCATCAGTACCCGTATTATCCCGGCAGCGGCAGCGTGGGCGAGAGCGGCGCGGGAACGGGGCGCGGCGCCACGGTCAACGTGCCGCTGCCGGCGGGCGTCGGCGCTGACGGCTTCCGCCGCGTCTACGCCGATATCCTGACCCCGCTGGCCGAACGTTTCCAGCCGGAGCTGATCTTGATTTCGGCGGGGTTCGACGCGCACTGGGATGATCCGCTGGCGGGATTGCGCCTATCGTTGAGCGGTTTTTGGGAGCTGGCGCAAACGGTGCTCGCGCTGACCGACCTGTGGTGCAGCGGCAAGGTTATCGCCGTTCTTGAGGGCGGATACAACTTGACCGTGCTTTCGCACGCGGTCGCCGATCTCTGTCGTGCGCTACTGGGCGAGGTTGCGCCCGGCCCCGATCCACTGGGTCCCAGCCCGTGGCCAGAGCGCGGCGTGGAGGATGTGATTCGGGCCGTGCGGCGGGTGCACGGGCTGGAGGACGCAGACTAGCACAGAGCGCGAGGTGTTGCCGTGAACCGCTTGATGACCCCGCCCCTGCGATGCGCAGAAAGCCGACATGGGGCTGGTCGTCGCTCGGACGATGAGCTTCGACAACACTTCAGAACGCCGGCCGGCGATGCCCCTTACGCTTCGTCGAGATGCCGATACCCTGATCGAGGCCCCGGTGCTCCCGATAGTCTTCGGCAGCCGCGTTCTATAGATGTTCAGATAATGTATCGTGGTAGGGGCGATCCCTTGTGGCATCGCCCAGGGCAGGCACAAGGCGCTGCCCCCTACGAATCTTTATCTGACGCACTATAGCTTGCCAGGAATTTGTAGATCGTGGTGGAGGTATAGCGCTCGCCCGATCGGAGCACCGTGCATGGGAAGTGCGGATGGTGGGGCGAGTCAGGGAAGTGCTGCGTCTCCAGGCAGAGCCCCTGGTGTTTGTGGTACGTGATTCCGCCCCGACCGATCACGTTGCCCGCCAGGTTGTTGCCCGTGTACAACTGCACGCCTGGCTCGGATGTGTAGACTTCCATCACGCGACCGGTCGCCGGCTCGTACAATTCGACCGCTTTCTCGGTCCGCCAATCGCGATCATTGAGCACCCAATTGTGATCGTACCCACCACCAAACGCCAACTGCTCGTCGTCCTGACCAATACGCAGGCCGATGGCCGTGCGCCGGGTGAAATCCATCGGTGTGCCTTTGACGGCCCGCAGCTCCCCGGTCGGGATCGAGTCCCCGGTCACGGGTGTGAAGTAATCGGCATTGATCTGGATTTCATGCCCCAGGATATCGCCTGCGGCCGCGCCCGCCAGATTGAAATATGAGTGGTTGGTGAGGTTGAGCACCGTGTCTTTGTCGGTGATGGCATCATACGCGATCTTGAGCGCGTTGTCGCTGGTCAAAGTATAGCTCAAGGTGACCGATAGGTTGCCGGGGTAGCCTTCTTCGCCATCCTTACTCAAGTAAGCCATTTCCAGGCGCGGCCCCTCGGCGCTCGACATGCTGCGCGCCTGCCACACCACGCGGTCGAAACCATTGATCCCGCCATGCAGGTGATTCAGGCCATTGTTTTGCGCCAGGACATACGCCACGCCGTTCAGCGTGAACCGGCCGTTGGCGATACGGTTGCCATAGCGGCCTACTACGACCCCCAGATAGGGATGCGGCTTGGGCGTGAGATAGCTGACCAGCGTGTCGAAGCCCAAGACCGCGTCAATCCAACGTCCGTGACGATCCGGCGCGGTGAGTGAGACGACGGCGCCGCCATAGTTGGCGATCTGAGCCTGCATCCCGTTCGCATTACTGAGCGTGTAGAGGCTAACCGCCTGGCCATCCTGTGTTCTACCCCAGGGCTGTTCAGTGATGCGCATCGGCGCCTCCTTCAGTCATCGCTGGGCGCCGGCGGCATGTGGGGGTGGTTCGCGGCGAAGTGCTTCAGCAAGACCATCGGCTCCCAGCGGCTGTGGTTTGTGATGGGGATGCCGGCCTGGGCGGCCGCTTCACTCACAAAATACTCGTCGGCGCTCATCTGCCCATAGCGAAGCATGATGGCTGCTTCGGCGTCATGCACCCCGAACTGGCCGTGCCCTTGAATCAGGATGCAGCCGAACGCCACGCGATCCTTCACCACGACGCTCTGGCCGGGCAGTACGGTCAACTCCTTCGCGCCGAAATGATCATTCCCATAAGTTATCCACTGTTCGCGGTAGCGGTCGTCAACGGTTGGGCAGGGGATCGACGGCCGGAAATAGCGCCGCCGATAATGGGGATCAACGTTCCTCTCCCAGTCCATCAAGCTCATGATGTAGTCAATATCGTGCTTCTTGTCGTCCGGGCAACTGCTCACCAGGGAGCGATAGGGCACGACCACGCCGTTCACCACGTTCTCCTGCGCCGAGCCGATATCGCTGTTGCACTGCGGCTCGTAGGTCAGCACAGAACCGGGCGCATGAACCACGCCGGGCGGAGTATACCAGCCGGTGCCCAGTTGGATCCGATACCCCCTGGAAAGCTCAGTGATGCGATTGTCCGCCGACTCGAATTGCAGCAAGCGCTCCTTGACCTGCTCACGCGTAACATCCGGGTCGAAACCGAAGTAGGTGACGGGAAACTGACCGAGATGATCGTTGAGTTGGAACGGAAAGTAGTACGCCTCCGGCTTACCCAACATGCCCACCTGGGCCGAGGCTGCATCGTCGGGGTGGATGTGGAACGCTAGCCGCCCGTCATAGTCATAGAATTTGCTGAACATCGGCCAGGTGCCATGACGCCGGTATAGCTCATCGCCGATGAGCGCCGGCCCCAACTCGTCCACGACATCCCGGAACAGGCGCTTATCTTCCTGGCGGTCGGATAGTGCGACGTAGCTCATGCCCTCATCCGCGGGCGCCGCCGCGCCGTTGGCGTGTACGCTGGAGCAAAACCAGCGCTCTTTGATAGCCCCGCGCTGCATTCCCAATGTGAAGTAGTCGTCCGGGTGCAGGCGCAGGCGTCGGCCGGGCGTGTTGCTGAGCCGGGGCACCCAGTTCGGGGCCAGCCGCAGGATGCCTTCGCTACGCTCGAAGGCCGAGTGGATAGCGCGCAAGGTATTCATGTCTCCATCCTTAGAGCCGTCCATCAGCGGCGCGTCCAGTGGCGCCGAAGATGTCCAGATGCGCCGCGCAGCGTTCCTTGAATGCTTCGGTGATCCTGGTCGTGATCCCGAAGTAGGAAGGCGCATCGGCCCGCGCCGCATCCACCATGCTTTCGGTTGCAGCCTCCGCCATCGCTGTGAAAATATTGACCTTAGAGATGCCGCCGGCGATCGCCGCGCGGAACTGCTCGGCCGCCAATCCTGAGCCGCCGTGCAGCACCAGCGGCACAGCGACGCGCTGCCGGATGTCGGTCAACAAGTCGAGCGCCAGTTGCGGCTCACATTCGTACTTGCCGTGTGCCGTACCGATGGCGATCGCCAGCGCGTCCACGCCCGTCTCAGCCACGAAGCGTTCGACTTCATCCGGCTTGGTGAAGCCCTTGCGCAGCAATCCGAAGCTTCGATACTCTGATCCGCGGCCCACATGCCCCAGCTCGGCCTCGACTGACGCGCCCACCTTGTGCGCTGCTCGCACAACCAGTTTGGTCGTCGCGATGTTCTCCTCGAGCGGGAGCTTGGAGCCGTCGAACATCACATCGGTGCAACCGAGCGTCAGCGCCTTGACGCAGTGTTCGAAGCTGGCGCCATGATCCAGAAGCACCGCCACCGGCCCTGGCGCCTGCTCGGCCAGCTTGCGGACGTAGGCCGTCAGCGCGCCGCCTTGCGGCTGGTCGAACACCCCGGAATAGATCGCCACGATGCCCGGTGCGCGCTTCTCCGCCAACGCTGCGAAGATGCCGTCGGCGCCGCGCGAATCGAATGTGTTGAAAGAGGGGATGCCGTAACGGTTCTGCTGCGCCTTTTTCAATTCTGTCAACATCGAGTCAAGTGCCATGCTGCCTCTTTACCTCATGTGGTGGCGCCGGAGACGCCCAGTTCGACGCCACGAGCTTTCAGAAATACCTGCGTTTCCTTGAGGGATGGAATGCCCGCGCGTCCCCCAAGCTTGCCGCATTTGATCGCAGCGACCGCGGTCGCAAATTGCGCGATATCACGTAGATCCCAGCCATGTAGCAGTCCCACGATATACGCGCCATGAAACACATCGCCCGCTCCCGTGGTGTCGAGAACGGCCACCTCAAAGGCCGGCGTGTGAAAACGATCGTGCGCTGTGACGGTGTAGCTGCCGCCGGCGCCCTCCGTCTGCACGACGAGACGAGGGCCAAAGCGGAGCGCAGCCGCGCCGGCTGCGAGCGTATCTGAGATGCCGGTGAGCGCCTGCACGAAACCAGCGCCGCTGATCAGGATATCGACGTGCTCGACCAATGCGGCCATGTGCGGCTTGATCGGGCCCGTCGTCCGATGTCCGTCGAGCACCACCTGTTTGCCCGCCGCGCGCATCCACCGGGCGGCCTGCAACGCGGCTTGTGCATGAAACCCATCCAGGTGAAGATAGTCCGCTGATTCGATGTAGTCGCGATCCAGTTCGTCAACCCGCAACAAGTGCTCCTCTGGCCCGGTCATCAAGGCGAAAGTGCGTTCGCCGGTTTCGCTGTGGACGAAGACCCCCGTCACCTGCCCTTCCGGCGCCGCACGCACCACCAGCCGGCTCAGATCCACGCCGCATGCGCGCATCGAGCGCAGCTTGCTCTCGGCGGCGGCGTCATTGCCGGCCGTGCCGACGAAGCCCACGCGCGCGCCCAGTTTGGCAGCAGCCACCAGAGCCGTCGCCGCCGGGCCGCCGCCCTCCAAACCGAACCCTTGTAGCCGCGTGTAAGTCTCCCAAGTCGGCAAGTCCCGCAGTCGCAGCAACACATCCAGAGTCGCTTGGCCCAGGCCAACGATTTGAAGATGGGTCATTGTGCCATCCAACGGCTCCAACGCCGCGTCCTATGCCTCATAGTGCCCATGGATCTCGGACTTGGTCAGCTTGCCTACGGCCACGGCCAGGATTTCGGCATAGATCTCCCGCCCCACCTCCTGGATCGTCTTCTCGCCCAAGATGATGCCCGACGCATCAACATCAGCGTTGTCTTCGATCAACTGGCGGCGGTGCGGGTTCGCGATCACCTTGATCACAGGGCCGAGGGAGCCGGTTGTCGAGCCACAGCCCGTCGTGAACAGATTCAGGTGCGCGCCGCAGGCCATGCGCTGGTTCAGACCATCGGGATCGCCGTGGAAGGTGACGGCGTCTGGCTCGCCGTACTGGATCCAGTAACCCTTATGCGGGGGCCGCTGGAAGGTGTGCAGCACGCCCTGCAACGGCCGGCTGCCCGACTTCGCTAACGCGCCATATGACTTCTCCTCGATGCTGCTCAGCCCGCCCAGACGATTGCCGAAGCCGTAACCGAACCGGCCGATGGCAAAGCATTCCTGCTCCACCTTCTCGATCAGGCTCTTGATGTCGTGCGCCACCGCACCGTTGATCGCGCGCGCCGCCAACACGTCGCCGCACCCCATCAGTTCTTTTTCCTCCGAGTGCATGAAGGTGCCGCCAGCGTCAATCAGCATATCGGCCGCCACGCCGACCGCCGGATTGGCTGCGATGCCGGAGGTCGCATCGGAGCCGCCGCACTCGGCGCCCACGATCAGATCGGCCGGCGTCAGCTTGACGCGTTCGGCCAACGAGGTGTGCTGCAAGAGGCGCAGCATGATGCGGCTGCCCTTTTCGATCGCCTTCAGATCGCCGCCGTCGTCACCGATCTTGATCGCTTCGACGGCTTTCCCCGATTCGGCGATGCGGTTGGCTACGGTGTAGGCTTCTGTGGCCTCGCACGTCAACCCGACCACCAGGACGCCCCCGTACTGCGAATGTTTGCCCAAGGCCACGATCTTGTTGACTGCCCCCGGCTTGAAGACGCACCCTCTGGGGATCCCGAATACCTGCGTCTGTTCAGGGAACAGCCGGTGGATCTTCTCGGCGACGAACTTCGAACAATCCACCGTGAAGATGATTGCCACCTTGTTGCGGATGCCGATCTGCCCATCGGGCCTCAGATAGCCCAGGATCTCTTGTGTCATGCTGGCTCCTTTTGGGGCCCAGTCGGCGCCATGAAGATGACGCTATCTTCGTTCTGCGGTCCCCACCGGTCGCTGCGACCATTGTGCGTATGCACCCACTCGCCGGCGCGGATCGGCTGCTGTGCCTTGAGGATAGGCATTCCGTATTTGAGAATCTGGTCGCCCGCGTTCAGATCATGCAATGCGAACTTGTGCCCGAACGCGATGTCGTCCCGCAGCGTGACCTCCAGCAAACGCCCCGTCACTTCGACCTGCACGCATGCACCGGCTTTCAGTTCGGTGATCGCCGTGGCGACGTCATCGCTGGGATGGATCACAATCGCTTGCCACTTCATCGTCTTTCTCCTGACCTCACTCCAGACGGATCATCTGGAGCGGCGCACATGGGATCACCGCCACTTTCGCCTGCGGGCAGACACGGGCCAGGTCATCCATCAGTTCCTGCCACGCGGTGTACAGCACGGCGTCGGGATAGCGTTTGTAGTATTCTTCGGGCGGATAGCCCTCCGAAAGGGTGAGCAGTTGCCCCCGCTGCCCGATCGGGGGCCTGGGTCGCGGCGGAGCCGGCGGCCGCTGCGCCTCCAGCCGCAGGAAGCGCGCATAATCCATCCCCAGCGTCAGCCCGTGATACCAGATGCGGTCAGTACAGGGGTTGATCATCACGTGATACGCGTTGGGGAAATAGTCGCGCGGCCAGAGCGACTTGTAGAAGCACTGCGTATCGTTGTCCTGAGGATAGCTGTCAATGATGAGGATGTCGGTCGCCTGGGCAACGGCCTTCGGGATCGGCGTCTCGTAGACCCCGTAACCATAGCGGCAGGCCGCATCGTGCGCCTCCTCGATATCGCCGGCGAAGACGCCGACGATCCGGCGGCGCGTGTCACAGACCACGTTCACACTCATGTCTACGCCCAGCCGCCGCGCCGCCTTCACCGCGCCGTCGCGCAGATCGTCGGGGCTTGCGTGGGCCAGCAAGCCCCGCGGCCGCTTGGGCAACTGCCGATGGTTGTAGTGCGTGCTCACATAGCCGGCCACCCCAGGCAACACCAGCTTGGCGCCGCCGCCGAAGCCGGCGCCGCTGTGTGGGATCACACTGGTGATGAAGATGCGGACATCCGCACGTACGACCACCTCGGAAAGATAGAGCGGCGTGCCGTCGTCCAGGTTCCCCAGCCCGATCAGGTCGCCACTGAACGCTTCGTGGCAGATGACCGGATAACGGGCTGCGATGTCGGCGCCCACCTTCCTGGCGGCCTCCTCGGCGGTGACCGACCGGTGCGTCCCCACGCCGACCACGAAAGCAATGCCCTCGTCCGGCATCCCGGCGGCGTGAAGCTCGGCGAGGATGAACGGGATCACCTCGCCGGCCGGCGTCGGCCGCGTCAGATCGTCCACGACGATCGCCGCGCTGCGCTTGCCCGCGGCCGTTTCGGCCAGGCGCCGGCAGCCCAGTGGACGCGCCAGTGCTTCGCCGATGGCGGCCGCGGGGAGCATCGGCGCGCCGGGCGCGTCGTAGATCGTGGCCTCCCAACCCGCCGGCAGCGGGAAGCTCGTCTCCTCGTCGCCGAGCCAGGCTTTTGTCAGCAGCTTTAGTTCGTGCATCGCATTCCCTCTCAGATCGGCTTCAGATAGGGTTGCAGGAGCGACAGCGCCCATTCGAGCTCGCGCAGGTAGGGGGCGTCGATCACCCGCGGCGCAATATTGCGCATGGCGACCGAAGTAAAAATGCCGCGCAGGACGAGCGATTGCTTGACGCCGTGCAGAGTTTGTATGGACGTTTCAGCGCGCATCAGCTCGTTCAACAGGGTCTGAATCTTGCGCGCCTCGTCTTCGCGGCCCGCTTCCATGAGATCCCAGATTTGGGCATGCACCTCCGGGACGGCGCTGCTCGCCATGTTGCCGGCCGCGCCTCGCTTGTGGTGGGCGATCATGCTGAAACACCAGCCGCCGCCGAAGATCGCCTTCAGTTGTGGGATTTTTTGGTCAATGATGCTCGACACCGCGTCCCCTTGCGGCAGGCGCTCCTCTTTGATGCACTGCACCTGCGGCACGCCATCACAGATAGCTGCTACCGTCTCGGCCGAGAGATCGGAACCCATCGGCGGGAAGACGTTCTGGATGCAAATGGGCAGGCCGCAGGCGTCGGCGATGGCGCGGTAGTAGGCGATATATTGCGGCCGCGTGGCGAGCTTGGTGTGCCAGGGCGGCATGGCGACCACCAGATCGGCGCCGGCTTTGGCCGCTGCCTCGGCATAGTCGGCTGCGCCAGACGCATGGGTGTCGGCTACCCCCAGCACCACCGGGATGCGGTTGCCGACGACCTGCACGACGCGCCGAAATCCCTCGACGCGCTCCCGATAGGACAGGAGCGAGAACTCGCTGTCGTTGACCGGCCAGACCAGGCCGTGGCTGCCGGAATGGGCGATGAAATCCCACTCGCGTTCGAGATCAGCCCAGATGATGGCGCCATCCGCGGTGAATGGCGTATTGGCGATGGCGTAGTAACCGCGCAGTGATGGACTCAAGTCAGACCTCCGTATGCGATGGCGATATGTCCGCCACTTCAGCGATGGCGATGCCGTGTTCACCGGCCACCGAATACAGCAGATAGACCCGGCCATCCTCCTCGAAGATGGCCGGATCGCGCAATTGCCGCGCGCGCTCCAGGATCAGCCCGCGCTTGGATGGCGCCAACGGCAGATCAGCGCCTTCCCAACTCATCTCCGGCTGCAACAGCAGACTTGGCGCGGACGCCTGCCAGTCAAACCAATCGGGGCGCAGATCAATGGCGCATGACCAGATGCGTTCCGGGCAGTCGCCGGCATTGCTCCACAGGACGTGTAGCGTGTGACCGCGCAACAGCACGGCGCTGTGGCGCATGTTCCGCGTGAAGAGGTGCGGCCCCGGCTCGAAGCCGGTCAAAGGATGACGCGAGCGGCGGAACTGCCCTGGCATTTCCAGCGTATAATACCAGCTTTCCCACTCGAACACGCGCCAGTAGGCCGCGCCGAGGTGTTCTGGCTGTGCTGTAAACTGGAGCCCGTCGGTTGAGGTCGCGACACACGTGACCTGGGACACTGGGCCTTCCACACAGCAGCCGTGAAAGTACATACGGATGCGCCGCTCGCGTTCATCCACGTGAACATCGGGGGAAGCGATGTGCTGACTTAAGGCAGTTTGCGCCAGATGCAGCACGCCCGGGCCGTAGATACGCCACGGCCCGGATAGGGCATCAGCATATGCCAGTCGCAGATAGGTATCGTTGTGGGCAGCAAAGTACAGATAGTACTTGCCGAGAGGCGCCTCGATCCACTCCGGCACGCGAATCAGCGATGGGCCGTTGATGTTCGCGCCCATGCGGTCGTCCATGTGCGGCACAACAATGGGGTGATCGAGAAGACGGATAGCTTGCATCGTCAGTGACTCGGTCTGCCTCAAGAGCCGCGCGTCTTTTTCATCAGATCGGTGGCTTTGGTCTGGATGGTATCCATCGCCTGCTGAGCCGTCACCTTGGCGCGCCAGAGGTTGTCGATCTCCGGATTCCAGACCTCGTTAGTCATCTGCGCCGCTTCGATCCCCAACCGGTTGACCTTAGCGTATTTCACGTGCTCCATGGCCAGGTCAATCATCGTCTGTGGCCGCGGCGACCGGGCCCACAGTGCCCGCAGCGTTGGATCTTCGTACATCTTCTTGGTGGTGGGGAAGACCACAGGCCCCTGGATGTTCCACGACTCAGGATCGGCTGACCACCACGAGATCCACTTGTAGGCAGCATCTCGGACTTTCGACTGGGCATTGATGCATAACCCATCATGCACATAGAGGTTGGTGCGCTTGTCGCCGCGCAGCGGCAGCATCGTCACCTGGAAATCGGGGCTCCAGGAGGAAACCTGATCCCAGGCATACCAGTCGCCCATCATTTCAGTAGCAACCTTTTTCGACAGGATGGTAGCCGGCGAGCTGGGCGGGTTCAGCGGGCTGGGATGCACCTTGTGGACGTTCATCAGATCGGCCTCATCCTGCATCACTTTGACCGCAGTGGGATTGGTGAAGGAGACGGACTTCAAATCGTCATTGTACCAGAAGGGCGCGCCGGCGTTCCAGACATCCACCCGGCAGCGCGTGATCGAAGCGCCCCAGGTCGCCGCGCCATATTGTGTGATCGTATTGCCGCCGCGCCATATTGTGTGATCGTATTGCCGTCGCGCTTGGTCAGCTTTTTCGTCATCTCGACATACTCATCCCACGTCGTCTTGGTCGTGGGATAGGCGATGCCGGCTTCATCGAACAACTTCTTGTTGTAGTACAGCCAGAAGTTGTTCGTCCAGCCGGGGATGCCGATCTGCTTCTCGGCCACCTTCCACGCGTCCAGCAGACCATCCACATAGCCGCTGGCCGGATACTTCGTATCCGCTTTGACCAGGTCGGTGATATCCGCCAGGGCATTTTTGCCGCCGTACTGTTGGCCCCAGTCGAGACCCAGGCGGAAGACATCCCACGCGCCGCCGCCAGCGATGGCTGCCGGCAGCTTTTCGTAATACCCTTGGGATTCACTGCGCTCGAACTGCACCTCCACATCTGGATTCTTCATATTGAAGAGCGGCACCATCTGCTCGACCATGTTCGGGTGCCCGAACATGGTGAACCGCACGATCTGCTTCGCCTTCGGCGCGGGCGCGGTGGTGGCCGCCGGCTTGGGCGCAGCAGCATCGGTCGCGGCCGGCTTGGGGGCTGCCGCCGGCGCGGGAGTGGGCTGCGGAGCGCAGCTCGCCAGGACTGCGGTTACGGCCGCAGCCTGAACACCCACCAGGAATTGACGACGGGACAAGCTTTTCTTGGGATTCATGATGCCTCTCCTTTTGAGGTAGTGTGATTTTGCTGATCGGATTCGGTTCATTCAGGTTTGTGGACTGCTTCGTCGTTTTGGGCAGAAGCGCCTCCTTTCATGACCACACTGCGGCGGCCATCAGCAGATGTAGCCGCGAACTGACCAGCGCATACGAGCCACCTGTGCCCATCATCGCCGACTCGAAGGTTGCCAGGCCCAGCGAAAGGGTTTTGAGCTTCTGGCTGTGCAGGTAGATCATCGGTCCCATGAAGCTGTTCCAGTGATTCATGAATGAGAAGATCGCCACCGTAGCCAACGATGGCCCGAGTAACGGCAGGATGATGCGTCCGAAGATTTGGAAGGTGTTGGCGCCATCCATGCGGGCCGCGTCCTCCAGCTCGTGCGGCAGCGTGAGCATAAACTGCCGCAGCAGGAAGATGTAGAAGGGGATACCGAAGTACGATGGCACAATCAACGGCAGAAAGGTATTAACCCAGCCCAATGTCTTGAACAACAGGAACACCGGGATGAATGTGGCGACCCAGGGCATCAACATCGTTGCAACACACAGCGAGAAAGCCAGGTCACGTCCCGGCCAGCGGGTGCGCGCGAAGGAATAGGCCACACACGCCGAAACAAAAACCTCACCGATGAGCGGTAGCGCCGTCGTGATGATCGTGTTCACGAGATAGCGACCGAACGGCGCCGCGGTCCAGGCTTCGCGGAAGTTTTCCAGCCGGATGGGGTTCGGAATCCATTGCGGCGGATAGACATAGACTTGCTCAGGGGCTTTCAACGCGGTTGACAGCAGCCAGAAGAGCGGCAGAATGAAAGGTCCCGAGAAGAGGATCAACAAGAGCAGGACGGCCCCGCGCTGCAAGGCATTACGTAGCTGCCGAGCACTGCCCCATGACGCGGTTGTCATAGATTTGGCTGTCATCTTTCCTCCGCTAGTCCGAATAGACCCAGAGACGGCTGAGGCGGAACTGCGTGATGGTGATGGTGATGATCGTCAGGAACAAGACCAGCGCCAACGCATTAGCATAGCCCATTTTGAAATAGCGGAAAGCGTTGTTGAACAAATAGAGCATATAGAACAGTGTTGAGGTGCCCGGCCCGCCGTTGGTCATCACATAGGCCTGTGTAAAGGTCTGGAACGAGTTGTTTAGGTTGAGGATGATGGTGAAGAAGATGACGGGTGACATGAAGGGAATTGTGACATAACGCAGAATCTGGCGGCGGTTGGCGCCATCGAGTTGCGCGGCTTCATACATCTCTTGCGGCACCCGTTGCAGACCGGCCAACATGATGACCACCGTGATGCCGATGAAGTTCAGGTTCATCAGCACAATGGATGGCAGCGACCAATTCTCATCCGTCAGCCAGCCGGGTCCTTGAACGCCGATCAACGAGAGCATGTAGTTCACGAGCCCGAATTCCGGATTCAGTACCCAACTCCATAGCACCGCGGTAGCGACAAGCGGCAAAACGGTCGGCAGATAATAGATTGCACGAAAGGTGTTGGTGCCCGGCACTTTGCTATTCAGGAGCGAGGCGAGGACAAAGCCCAGGATCACATGCAGCGGCACGGCCATCGCCGCATAGGTGAGCGTGACGACTGCGGATTTCCTGAAGAGCTCGTCTTCGGTGAATATCGAAACCCAGTTCTCTAAGCCCACGAACTTGGGCGGTGAGATAATGTCCCACTCAGTGAACCCCAAGAGCAGAGCGGCCGTAATCGGCCCCGCCGTAAAGAGAAGAAAGCCGATCAGCCACGGGAGCGCCATCAGAAAGCCTTCGATGGCCTCGCGGCGGTGCAGATGGCTTCGCGGTCGGTGGGCGGACGCACTTGCAGAAAATGGCTTCGAGGTTTGTAACGGGCCTGTCTGCGTAATCACTTATGCACCTTCTAGCGACCAAGAGAAGCGGATGTTGGGTTGTTGGGACGTTGGGGCATCCTTCAGTGGTGCTCCGCGCGCGCAATCACGCTCGCCTGGAGTGCCGGGTTCAGGTTGACGAAATACTCGCTGTAGCCGCCCACGCGTACGATGATATCGCGATGTTTTTCAGGCTCGCGCTGCGCGGCCAGAAGCGCCTCGCGGTCGAGCACCGAGAGCTGGATCTGCATCCCGCCGCGCGCGAAGAAGACGCGGATGAGCTGGACGACCTTGCCGAGCGATTCCGGCTCGTCCAGCAGTGTCCTGGTGAAGCGGATGTTGAGCACCGGGGTGCCGGCTGCCAGGTGGAGCGGCAGCTTCGCCACGGAGTTGAGCATGGCGGTCGGCCCGTGGCGGTCGCGGCCCTGGGCCGGGCCCACTGAATCGGCCAGCACCTCCTGGCCGCACCGGCCATCGGGCGTCGCGCCGATCTGCAGGCCCGCGGCGTAGTAGGTGACGAAAAGGATGCACGAGGGCAGGTAGCGGCCCCCGCGCGGGGTCTCGTGCGCCAGGAGCTGCTCCCAGGCGAAGCGGATGATGTCGGCGCCGGGGTCGTCGACGCTCGGGTCGTCGTTGCCGAACTTGGGCGCGGCCTGTAAGCGGCGGCGCAGCAGTTCGTAGCCATCGAAGTCCGCGCGCAGCGCGGCCAGGAGCTCGGTCCTGGAAACTGCTGCGCCTGCCCCTCCTTTCCTCGCAAGAGAGGGGGATGGGGGGGTGAGGTCTGGGCTTTCGAACACGCACGTCCGCACCGCGGCCAGGCCATCGATCAGATTCGCGATCCCCTGGTACGACACCACCGCCCAGTTGTACCGCGCGCCGCCGGCTTCGAACGAGCGGTGGCGTTTCACGCAATCGCGCGTGAAGAAGGTGCGCGGCAGCTTGGGATCCCCCTCGGCGAAGCGGCGGGCCAGCGCATCTTTGCTGCGCGCGACGAATCCGTCCGTCAGGTATTGGATCTGCCTGCGCACCGCGGCCTCGAATTCAGCGTAGGTCGCCATCTCCTCGAAACGGCCGGTGTGCGGGCCTTCCTGCCTGCCGGTCAGCGGATCGCGGCCGTCGAATAACGCCAGTTCGAGCGCCAGCGCCAAATTGATCTCCCCTTCCAGGCTGCCGCAGTTGGAGAGGCCGGCGATCATCGTCTCGGTGCAGCCGCCGAAGCCGATCTCGGTCGCGTCCTCCCGGGTGAGGCCGAGGTCGAGGCCAGCCAGCGTGCGCACGTAGAGATCGTCGTTGTACAGCGCGGGCCGGCCGCTGCCTTCGGCGAGCGCGTGCAGCGCAGCCTCGACAACCTCATCGGGCGTCTGCGTGGTGATGCGCAGCGCGACGTTGGGCCGGCGATGGTGGTTGCGCTGGCACGCCGCGATACACTCCAGCGTGAGCGCGTTGCAGCCGTCGGCGCCGTCGGGCCGGAAGCCGCCGATCTGCATGTTCCAGCCGTTGAACCGCTCGAAATCGCCCCATAGCTCATCCAGAAGTTCGCGGGCGAAGCCGATATCCAACCTGCCCTCTTGCAGGTCGCGCTCGAACAGCGGTCCCAACGCCTGGTCGAAGCGGCCGATGCTGTCGCATCCATCGAGCAGCCAGGTGAAATGGACGGCGAGCAGGCCCTCCAGGAAGCTGGTGGCCGGGGTCACGAAGCAGCGGGCGAAGGCATCGGCGATCAGGGCCAGTTTGCGGCGTTGGTCAGGATCAATCGCCCGGTCTGCGGCCTGCCGGATCGTCTGGCTGGCGCGGCCGTGGAAGGCCGCCACACCGACCGCGTAATCTTTGAGCGCCAGCAGCAGGTCGAGCGTGCCCGGTCCGGCCCCGTTCTGCCCGGCCTGGACGTGCGCCAGCTCGGTGTCCAGCTCGGCGACCATTGCCGCAAAGCCCTCGTTCACCACACGGCGCATGTCGGGGTTGCTGTGGGTGTAGCCGCCGAAGTGGGGGAGCCGGCGCCTGAGGTCGGCGGTCAAGGCGTCGATGAAGGCTGCGTGCTGCGGGAACTGCTGTTTGCGCTCGGCCGCGATGAGGTCGTTGACGCGCAGTCCGCAGTGGTGGTTGTGATCGAGGATCAGGCTGGTGGCCGTCCACACGCCATGCTCCGTCCATGTCCGCGCGTGCGGCAGCGGTTCGAACGGAAACAGGTATCGTCCCGGCGAGATGGCGATCGACATGTTCTCGTAGAGCCGGCGGTAGGCCAGGCCATAGCCGCGCGGTCGGGGGAGATCGATCCCTTCGTAGAAGCCGAGCGCGGCCCACTCGCCGAGCTCGCGCAGAGTCGTTTCGTTCATCCTCGCTGCTCCACCGACCTGTCGATTAGGGTTGTGTTCACCAGGCGTAGGCTTCCGGCGCCTGACCGCCCGGCCCCGGCCAGATCCTGTCCAGCCGGTCGAGCGTCTCGCCGTCCAACTTCACGCTCAGCGCCTTCACGGCGCCTTCCAGTTGCGCCACCGTCCGGGGGCCGATCACAGGCGCCGTCACGACCGGATTGTGCAACAGCCAGGCCAGGGCCACGACGGCCGGCTCCTCGCCAAAATCGCGGCACAACGCCTCATACTGCTCCACTCGCGTCTGCTGATCAGGTGTGAGTTTCTTGTGCGCGCGGCGGCTGCCCGCTTCGGCCTGCGCCAGGCCGCCGGCGAGCAAGCCGCCGGCAAGGGGACTCCACGGCAACAACCCGACGCCATAGGCGCGACAGGCCGGGATGACTTCCAGCTCGACGGTGCGCTTCGCCAGGCTGTAAACGCTCTGTTCCGACACCAGACCGATCAGCCCGCGGCCGCGCGCCCGCTCATTGGCCTGGGCGATGTTCCATCCCGCGAAGTTGCTGCTGCCGACATAGGTGATCTTGCCTTCGCGCATCGCCTGTTCCATCCCCTGCCAGATCTCTGCCCACGGCGGTGCAGGATCGAGATGCGCGGGGAAGACCAGCTCGCGCTCGGCGCCGAACCAATCCAATTGGCTGGTCGTGGGCCGGCCGCGATCAATATGGTGCATCTGATAGAGGTCAATGTGGTCGGTTTGCAGCCTGCGCAGGCTGCCTTCGCAGGCACGGCGGATATGATAGGCGGACAGGCCGCGATCATTGATCTCGGGGCCGATCGGGCTGAAGAGCTTGGTTGCCAGGACGATCCGCTCGCGCCGCCCACCGCCCTGGGCAAACCAGCGGCCGATCAGCGCCTCGGTCAGCCCCTTGCGCTGCGGGTTGCCGTATACATCGGCCGTGTCGAAGAAGTTGATCCCCAACTCAAGTGCGCGATCCATGATCGCGTAACTTTCCCGTTCGTCGGCCGCCCCACCGAAATTCATAGTGCCAAGACACAGACGGCTGACCGTCACGCCGCTGCGGCCCAGGTGTGTGTATTGCATGACGCCCTCTACATGGTCAGCGCAGCATCGGTTTGGATCGCGGCCTGCGGCTCAGTGTGCGTTTCACCGTAGCGCTTGACCACGTCGAGCAGCCGGTCGAAGTGCGTGCGCATGGCGGTGGCGGCGCGTTCCGGGTCATGCGCCGCAATCGCAGCGAGGATGTCGTCGTGCTCTTCAGGATCGAGGGCTTTCATCACCCGCTGGATGGTCCACAGAGTGCGTGCCAGTTCGTTGTTCTCATATAGCAGGTTGACAAGGGCGTCGAACACGCGATTGCCGGAGGTTTTGGCGATGATCTTGTGGATGACCGGATTCTGATTGCGTTCCCCGCCTACCCCCAGCCAATAATCCTTGAGCGCCTGGACAGCAGTCTTGACTTGCTCGATTTCTGCGTCGGATGCATGGAGCGCCGCCAACCGAGCGGTTTCGATTTCCACTGCCCGCCTGGCGACGAGGAGGTCTTCGATATCCTTGATCTTCTCGGCGCGAATGGCTTCCATCAGCTCATCTTGATAGGTCCAGCGACGCCGCAGGGTCTCGAGGTTGTCGGCGCGGCGCTCGCCCTCTCTTGTGAGAATGCGCCCTTTGGCGCCTACCACGCTCGTCAGCCCGCGCGAGTCGAACTCCTTCAGCAGCCGTCCAGCCGTCGCTTCACTCATCTCGATGCCGGCCTCGTGCAGAACCGCTTTGATGCGCCAACATCCCACGGGCGCCGGGTTGGTTCTCAGTTCGCGCAGAGCAACATACTCGGCCTCATCGCTGCGCTCAATCTGTGCGGCTCGCGTCGCACGCACGCCATCTTGCGGATTCATTCTTGTCATGTCAGTACGCCCTTGCGACTCAATTGAGGTGACTTCGGTCTTGAAGCTCATCAATGGTGCACCACGCTCATCATTGATGAGTAGGTAAATTCTACCCTTAAGAAAGCAGGCTGTCAAATTCGGCGGCGCCTCGAAAAGACGCCGCCGGGACGAAATCCGTTGGGGTGCCAGGGTGAGCGGGGTCTAGGAGCAGCGGTGTTGCTTCGCAGCAGCACCGTACGAGCGGAGCGCTATTGGATCTTGAGCACCACCGGGGCGGCTTTCCACAACTCTTCCAGCCGATAGAAGGCGCGTGCCTGTTTGGAAAAG
Source organism: Anaerolineae bacterium (assembly GCA_025454565.1). Taxonomy (GTDB): domain Bacteria; phylum Chloroflexota; class Anaerolineae; order CG2-30-64-16; family CG2-30-64-16; genus JALOOE01. Next base: position 7,320 of record JALOOE010000014.1, on the reverse strand, counting down.
ACGTGCACGATCACCGCGTTATAATCGAGCAAGATCCAGCCCGAATCGGAATCCCCTTCGGTTGACAATGGGCGCGTCTTGTGTTCCTGCTTGAGCTCCGTTTCGAGGATTTCCTCAAGCATCCGGGCTTGCCGGCCCGATTCGGCCGTGCAGATGACAAAATAGTCCGCGATCGGCGTAAGCTCTCGCAAGTCGAGCATGACGATGTCCGCGGCTTGATGCGCTTCGAGTTTGTCAACGATCAGATGTGCCAGTTGTGACTCGTCCAGGTTGGCCTCCAAAACAGATGTGACGTTGAAGCCATTCTAACACGACGCGGCAGACCAAGCAAAGCTTGGGGGCGCCCGGCCGGTCGCCCGGCCGGGGCGACCGCTCACCCCCTACCGATTTCGGCAAACCAATCGATCAGTCGCCGCGCAATGCTCATCTTGGGCGGCAATCCGGGGAAGGCGTCGGCGGCGAACCAGCCGGCCTCGGCGATCTCCGCTTCCTCCAACGCGAACTCGCCGCTGTCATACTCCGCCGTGAAGCCGATCATCAGCGAATTTGGAAACGGCCAGGGCTGACTCCCGAAGTAGCGGATATTCTTGATCCGAATGCCGACCTCTTCAAGCACCTCACGCTGCGCGCACTCTTCCAACGATTCGCCCGGTTCGACGTACCCCGCAATCACGCTGTAGCGGCCGGCCGGGAAGCGGTGATTGCGCGCGAGCAACAGCCGTTTGCCCTGCGGCGTCTCACGCACCACGGCGATGATAATCGCTGGTGAGAGCCGGGGATAGCTCATCAAGCCGCACGTGGGGCAATGCTTGGCGCGCTCATGCAGCATTGCCACGGTCGGAGCGCCGCATTGCCCGCAGAACTGGTGTGTCCGATCCCACGATACGATCTGCACGGCGCGACCGGCGAGTGCGAACAGCGGCTCGGCGAGCTGGCCATAGAGCTGCCGTAGCCCTTCGGCGATCACGCCAGCGGGCAGCGACGCGTCGGGCGCGATCTCGGCGCAATAGCAGTGCGTCTTCTGGGCCTGCGCATCTTGCAGATAGCCCAGGTACACCTGACGGATCGGCGCGATGCCCAGCCGCGCGATGCCGGCTGCCAGCGGTACGTCGGCCGCATCGCCCCGCGGATGAACCAGCAGCTTGTCGCCCTGGAAAGCGAACCAGTACGCGGCCCCGCGATCGCCCTCCGGAGCCGCAATAGTCGAAACGAACGTCAGGGAGGTCTGTCCAGCCGTCATCACATTTGCCTCGGTTTGGTGTCGTGGCCGGAGTGTAGCACAGATTCGCGCGGATCGCACGAAGCGGAGCAGAACGCGCGCCGGTTGGGATACCTGGCGCACATGCAGACAATGAGTTGGAAAAATCTGCGATATCTATTTGACAAGCGAACGGATGTTCGTTATAATGCGTGCCAACAACGCGGCAAGCGTCACGCTCTGGGTATGGAGGTTTCCATGTCATTGTCAGAACGTCAGGAAAATATCCTCGCCTTCATCCGCGAGTTCGGGGAGGAACACGGCTTTCCGCCGACCATCCGCGAGATCGGCAAGGCGGTGGGCATCAGCTCCACTTCTGTCGTCAAATATAACCTGGAGCGTCTGGAGGAGAAGGGCAAGCTGGAGCGCAGCGACGAAATCTCGCGCGGCTTACGCCTCAAAGACGGCGTTCCTGTGATCGAGGAGGCGCGCACCGCGGCACGCCTGCGGATCATCCCCAAGCTCGGCCTGATCTCGGCCGGCGTGCCGATCCCGGCCGCGGGCCAACAGGATAACCCCTTCAGCAGTGACACACTCGATCTGCCGGAAGATCTGGTCCCGGCCGGCGGCGAGCTCTATGCCCTCCAGGTCAAGGGCGATTCGATGATCGATGCCCTGGTCAACGACGGCGATTGGGTCATCATCCGCCCCCAGAATACGGCCCAGCCGCGCGACATGGTCGTCGCCTGGATCAAGGATCGTGAAGAGACGACGCTGAAACACTACTTCCCGGAAGGGGAGATGGTGCGTTTGCAGCCTGCTAACCCGGCGTACCAACCCATCCCTGTGCCCGCCAACCAGTTAGAAATTCAAGGCAAGGTCGTCGCCGTCTTCCGCCAGATGGCGGCGCATCGCCTGCGCTTCGACTATACTCGCCCCATGATCCGCCTGCCGCGCGCCTTCTATGAACGCGACGCTGCGACCGTGGCCCGCGCCCTGCTCGGGCAGCACCTGGCGCGCGTGCTCGACAATCAGCGCCTGGGCGGCTTGATCTGCGAGACCGAGGCGTATGGCGGCGCCGATGACCAGGCCTCGCATGCGTATCGACGCACCCCGCGCAGCGCAATTATGTACGGCCCGCCCGGCTACGCCTACGTCTACTTCATCTATGGCATGCACTTCTGCCTGAACGCAGTGACTGAAGCCGATGGCCATCCCGGCGCAGTGCTGATCCGTGCCATTGCCCCCGTCGAAGGGATCGCGATCATGCTCGGCCGTCGCGGTCGTCTCTCCGAGCGCAGCGACCGCGGCCTGACCGACGGCCCTGGGAAGCTGTGCCAGGCATTGGGAATCACGCGGGCACAGAATGGCATCGACCTGACCGCGAGCGCGGAACTGTCGATTGAGTCCGGTGCTGCTGTGGCGGACGACCAAGTGGAGATCACGCCGCGGATCGGCGTGCGCGGCGACGAGCTTGCGCGCCGCCGGCTGTGGCGGTTCGTGTGGCGCGGATGAGATAAGGGATGGGATACGCTGACTCTGGTGCTGAGCCAACACTGCCAATGGCTGGTTTCGTAGCGCATTTGACACCATCCTTCCTCCATGATACACTGCGCTCAGATGCAAGGGGAGCCAGGTGAGCCTGGCTGAGAGGTCGGCCCGAATGCCGACGACCCTCGGAACCTGACGGGTAATGCCGGCGTAGGGATGCGAAAACGTGCGACGTGAGGCGACCCGACGGGGTCGCTTTTTTTGTTTCGTCTTGCCGGAGGTAGCGTGCGGGTTTTTATCGTCGCAGGCAGCCCGATCGCACAGCAGCCGTGCGGATATGCGCCCGGCCCGGCCGATCGCGTGATCGCCGCGGATTTCGGCGCACATCACGCGCAGGCGTGGAGCTGGCCGATCGATCTGTTGATCGGTGACCTGGACTCGCTCCCAGCGGCCGAGCTCCAGGCTGCGCGCGCGGCCGGCGTCCCCACGATCACCGCGCCGGCCGCGAAGGATGAGACCGACCTGGAGCTGGCCGTGATACACGCGCTGGGCGACGGCGCGACCGAGTTGGTCATCTGCGGCGCGCTCGGTGGCCGGACCGACCACATGCTTGCCAACCTCCTGCTGCTGGCCCGCCGTGAGCTGATTGCTGTCGAAGCGGTCATCGCCGACGGCGCGCAGACGCTGCGCGTGCTGCGCGGCGATGCGGGGACGCTGGGCGTCCCCACGCAGCACGCCGAGGGCGCGTGCCTGGTGCTGGCCGGCGCGCCGGGCGATCTGCTGACGCTGCTGCCGCTGGCGGGCGACGCGGAGGGGGTCAGCACGGCGGGGCTGCGCTATCCGCTGGCCGGCGAGACCCTTTTCTTCGCCCATGCGCGCGGGGTCAGCAACGTCTTCGATGCCGCGACCGCATGCGTCTGGCTGCGGCGCGGTCTGCTGCTCGTGATCCATACCCGAATTCAGGAGGGTTGAGATGATCCGTCGAAGTGTGTTTCTCGTATTGATTGCTGCCATGCTCTTAGCCGGCTGCGTCGTGCCGGGCGAGACGCCTACACCTGTCCCCGCGGCGACGGTCGCACCGACCGCAGCCGCGACTACCGCGCCCGCAGCGACTGCTGCGGTCACTCCGGCCAAGACGCCCGCCTCGGGCCGCACCCTCACCGTGATGACACACGACAGCTTCAGCGTCAGCCAGTCGGTGGTGGACGCGTTCCAGGCCCAATGCGGCTGCCAGGTGCGCTTCCTCAAGTCGGGAGATGCAGGTCTGGCGCTCAACAAAGCGATCCTGAGCAAGGGCAACCCGCTCGCCGACGTCTTCTATGGCGTCGATAACAGCTTCCTCAGCCGCGCCCTGGCCGCCGACATCTTCGAGCCGTACGCTTCGCCCGCGCTGGCAGGCATCCCGGCCGACCTCAAGCTCGACGCCAGCAATCGGCTGCTGCCGGTGGATTTCGGCTTCGTGGCGCTGAACTACGATAAGAACTACTTCGCCGACAACAACATCCCGCTGCCGCAGAATCTGCGCGACCTGACCAAATCGCCGTACAAGGGCCTGGTGGTCGTGGAGAACCCCGCCACCTCCTCGCCCGGCATGGCCTTTCTGCTCACCACTATCGCGGCGTTCGGCGAGACCGGCAACTACACCTACCTCGATTTCTGGCGGGACATGCGGAAAAACCAGGTGCTGGTCGCCGAAGGTTGGGAGGACGCATACTACAACCAGTTCAGCGGCGGCAGCGGCCAGGGGGATCATCCGCTGGTGGTGAGCTACGCGACCAGCCCGGCGGCCGAGGTGCAGTTCGCCGATCCGAAGCCGGCCGACGCGCCCACCGGCAACATCCTGCCGCCGGGTCAAACCTTCCGGCAGGTCGAGTTCGCGGGCATCCTGAAGGACACGAAAAACCCCGATCTCGCCCGCCAGTGGCTCGACTTCATGCTCGGCGAGCAGTTCCAGGCCGATATCCCGCTGCAAATGTGGGTCTATCCGGCCCGCAGCGGCACGCCATTGCCCGAGGTCTTCACCAAATACGCGCAGACACCGGCGCAGCCCGTCGCGCTCACCCCTGCGCAGATCGAGGCGGGGCGAGAAGCGTGGCTGAAGGCGTGGACAGATACGGTGTTGCGCTGATGCGTGACGAGTGATGCGTGACGAGTAACGAGTGATAAGCAATCGCCCGTAGTGGTTCGCGGTTCATGCCTCACTCGTTTCTCGTTCCTCGCAATAGCCAATCGCCCATGAAACAACGCCCCACCCTCCCCGGCGCGCTCTATCTCTTGCCATTTGCCTTCCTGGCGGTCTTCTTCTTCTATCCGCTGGCAATGGTGATCGGTAGGAGCTTCGCGCCCGAGGGCCGGCTTGATCTCACCCCGCTGGTGACGATCTGGGGCGAGACCTACTTTCGCCGCGCACTCTGGTTCACGACCTGGCAGGCGCTCCTTTCGACCGCATTGACGCTGGCGCTGGGGTTGCCGGCGGCGTTCGTGTTCGCCCGCTTCCGCTTCCGCGGCAAGCGCCTGCTGCAGGCGTTGACGACGATCCCGTTTGTGCTGCCGGCGATGGTGGTTTCGGCGGCGTTCGTGGCGCTGCTCGGCCCGCGCGGCTGGCTCAACGAGCTGCTGATGGCCGCACTGGGCCTCAACCGTCCGCCCATCCGTCTGCAGCAAACGATCTGGCTGATTCTGATCGCCCACGCCTTCTACAATACCTCGGTGGTGATCCGCGTGGTCGGCGGCTTCTGGGGCCATCTCGATACAAAGCTCGCCGATGCAGCCCGGATGCTGGGCGGCAACCGGTTGCGCGTGGCGTGGGAGATTACCCTGCCGCTGTTGATGCCGGCCATCGCAGCAGCCGGCTTGCTGGTCTTCCTCTTCTGTTTCACCAGCTTCGGCGTGATCCTGATCCTCGGCGGACCGACCTTCGCCACGCTGGAAGTCGAGATCTACCGCCAATCGGTCACCCTCTTCCGCCTGGAAGATGCCGCAGCGCTCAGCCTGGTGCAAATGGGGCTGACCTTCGTCGTCATGGCGGTCTACGCCCGCGTCCAGGCGCGGGCCGCAGCGCCACTCGATCTGCGCGCGGCGGAAGAGATCGCGCAACCGCCCGTCACCACGCGGCAAAGGGTGTTGGTCGCCGCCACGGTCGCCGAGCTGCTGATCTTCCTCGTGCTGCCGCTCGTGACGTTGGCGCTCAAGTCGCTGGCGCCCGGCGATCCGACGCGCTATTACCGGGAATTGTTCGTCAATCGCGCCAATTCGATCTTCTACGCGCCACCGGGGATCGCCATCCCCCGCTGGGCGCCTCGGCCGTGACGCTGGGCTTCGGCTATCTGCTGGCGTTTGGCCGGCCGCCGCTGGATCTGCGCGCATCGCCGCTGCTGATCCCGATTGCCCACACCCTCGTGGCGTTTCCCTTCGTCGTGCGCGCCGTGCTGCCGATGATGCGCAGTCTGAATCCCGATTGGCAGGACTCAGCCGCGATGCTCGGTGCGGGGCCGTGGCGCGTCTGGCGCGAGATCGATTTGCCGATCGTCGGCCGCGCGCTGTTGGTCGGCGCAGCGTTCGCGTTCACCGTCAGCATGGGCGAGTTCGGCGCCACCCTGCTGATCGCGCGGCCCGAATTCCCGACTATGCCGGTAGTGATCTACCGGCTGCTGGGCCAACCCGGCGCGCTCAACTATGGGCAGGCGTTGGCGATGAGCACTCTGCTGATGATCGTCTGCGCCGCGGCGTTCGTGTTGATCGAGCGCTTCCGCGCCGGCGGGGTGGGGGAGTTCTGAGGTTGAAGGTTACAGGTTGAAGGTTACAGGTTGAAGGTTGAAAAGAGCTGCCAACCTTCTACCTTCAACTTTCAACTTTCAACTTTCAACCCTGAACCTCGCCATTCGAGGAAACCATGCTGCTGGAAATCAGTCATATCCACAAATCCTACCCCGGGTTGCCCGTGCTCCACGATCTCAGCCTGACGGCGGACGAGGGCGAGATCGTCTGCCTGTTGGGGCCGAGCGGCTGCGGCAAATCGACGCTGTTGCGTATCGTCGCGGGGCTGGAGATGCCGGACGCGGGGCAGGTGGCGTTCGACGGCCAGGATCTGGCGGGCGTGCCGCCGCATCGCCGCCACTTCGGGCTGATGTTCCAGGATTACGCGCTCTTCCCGCACAAGGACGTGCTGGGCAACATCGCGTTCGGCCTGCGCATGGCGCGGCTGCCCGCATCCGACATCAGCGCCCGCGTGGCTGAGATGCTGGCGCTGGTAGGGCTGTCGGGCACTGAGCAGCGCCGCGTGACCGAGCTTTCGGGCGGCGAACAGCAGCGGGTGGCGCTGGCGCGCAGCCTGGCGCCCGGGCCGCGATTGTTGATGTTCGATGAGCCGCTCGGCGCGCTCGACCGCGCGTTGCGCGAGCAGTTGATGAACGACCTGGCCGCGATCCTGAAGCAGGTGTGCGTCACGGCGCTGTACGTCACCCACGACCAGGAAGAAGCATTCGCCATCGGTGACCGCGTCGCCATCATGCGCGCCCGTCCGGACCTCGGCCAAGGCGGCCGCATCGAGCAGATCGGCGCGCCGCAGGAGGTCTATCGGCAGCCGGCGAACGCGTATGTGGCGCGCTTCCTGGGCTTTCAGAATCTCATCG
>JALOOE010000382.1 GCA_025454565.1 Anaerolineae bacterium | reverse complement strand
ACGCAGCGCCTCGACCGCTTCGGGCAGCGCAAACTGCACCCCCGGCAATCCGGTCACGAAATAACCCCGGCGCACCTCGCCGCGCAGCTCCATGCGTCCTAATTGATCGTACAGCGCATCCCATGTCCAGGGCCCAGGCTCATTCGCCGGCGTCTGGCGCGTCACGATGCCGTAGCGCGTCAGCAGAACGCGCGCGCGGGCGAGGGCAAGATCGGTCTCCGAGCGGGCCGGGCCGAAGATGCCGAGTTTGTGAACCAGCGCCCAACGCCCGCGCCAGAAGCCGCTCTCGTCTGGCTGCTCCTGGCTGCGCAGCCGCTGCGACACTCGCTGTTTGGCGGAGTGATAGCGCGCTCGGCCCGCCATGCCGGTGATCGGTCGCGGGCTCAGCTTTGCGGCCAGCTCTTCTTCGAGCGCGCTGGCCGTCGGGCGCTGTGCCTCGGCGTCGCCGCGGTGGCTCAGCACGGCGCGTAACGCATCAAGCGAATCATTGGTCACCAGCCCGGCTAACGCCAGTGCCACGAGCGCAGCCTGCAATTCGGCCGCTTTCATCCCCAGTCCACCTTGCAGATCGGTGAGGAAAGATGCGCCTTCCTCCTTAAGGAAGGCTAGGACGCGGCGTGCACCCTCATCCGGAGCGCCGTCTGCCGGCAGACGGCGCTCTGCTGCCGGTTCGAGGAACAACGCGCCCGCGCCGCGGCGAAAGAAGCGCACATCGGCTCGCCGTGGCTCCTGGCCTGACGCGCTCCAGACCCACTCGCCCGATTCGCAGAGCGCCGCCAACTCGGCGGGTTGGAAGCCAGGCACGCGGGCCGGGAGGATATCGCGCTCCCAGGCGATCCCCGGCAGCGCAGCTCCGTGCATCTGTTCCATCACCTTCTGCAGGGACGACCCTGCGTGGTCGTCTCGGTCTTGGCGCAACCCCTGCCAACTCAACAGGAAATCGGCGAACGCGGCGAGCGGCGCCGGTTGCACCTCACGGCGCAGGATCGCGAGCGTGGCGCGCTGGATCTGCTCGAACAAATGGCGGTCGCAAAACTGGAGCGTTTCTGCGCCGTCTGATATGCCGGTGGCGCCATGATGGGTCTCGCCGTGCGGCGAATCACGCTCAGCGCCGGGCGGCCTGGCCGGCGCGCCGAAATAGCCCTGCACTACCTCCCGCTCATTCACCAGTTGCGCCAGTATCTCGTCAAGCCACTCCGCCGGGAACGCGTAGCGCGCCAGGATCCCTGCGCGTGTCACCGGCCCGGCGTGGCGAAGGAAGCGACGGAGGATGACGATCGCCGATTGACGATTGACGATGGACGGTGGAGACGCCCGTTCGTCTGTTGGCGGTCGTCCCGAGTCCGCAAATATGTCTCGGTACTGCTCCGCCAGCTCCGCCGGGACCCAACGCGGCTCTGGACCGTTCGTGGTGGGAATGACCAGCTCGATGACGCGCCCGGCCTGCTGCAGTTGCTCCAGCCAGTTCCGGCCGTCACCCGTACACCGAGCGAGGATTTCCGCCGTGGTCAGATCGCCCAGCTCGATCAGGAACACAGCCAGCTCCTCAGCGCTGCGCGCGGCGTGCTCTGCGCCCGAGTGCTCTGCGCGAGCCACGGTTTGGGCGAGCACTTCGGGCCTGGGCAGCGCCCCTGCGGCGACGCCGCCCATCAGGTCGTCGAGCGCCTCGCCGCTGACTGCCAACGCCCGCAACTGGCGTTCGGCCTTGGGCGAGTCCCACTCATACATGTAAACATTGATGAAGTTGAAGAGCAGACCGGCTGCCACCGGCGAAGGGACGATGGTCTCGACCGGCACAACCTCGATTCGTCCTGCTTGGATGCCGTCCAGCACTTCCTGCAAATGCGGCATGTCCAGCACATCGCGCAAGCAATCGCGATAGGTTTCGGCGACCAGAGGAAAGTCGTCATATTGCATCACCGTGGCGAGCAGATCCTTCGCCTTCAACCGTTGAAGCCAGAACGGCGTGCGTTTCTGACCGTGCGCCCTGGGAAGCAGCAGCGCGCGCGCCGCGTTCATGCGGAAGTGCGCGCCGAAGAGGGCGGAGTTTGGCAACTCGGCCAGGATGCGCTCCTTCGCCTGCGCGAACGTCATGTTGCGGACGATCTCCACCGGCGCCACTGCGCCCGATTGTGGCAGACGCATGAGGATGCCATCGTCGTCAACCTGCGTCTCCACGGCCGCGCCGAACTGCTCGCGCAGCGCATCGCTGAGCGCCAGCGCCCACGCGCCGTTCACGCGCCCCCCGAACGGCGCGTGGACGACCATGCGCGGGTCGCCGACCGCATCGACGAACGACTCGACGACGATGGTGCGATCCGACGAGAATGCGCCGATCGCATCCATCTGGCCCTGAACGTATTCGATCAGATGGCGCGCCGAACGCTCGTCGAGAGCGTATTCGGCGCGGAGCCACGCGGCAAGTGACGGGAGACGGGAGACGGGAGACGGCAACCCGCTTTCCTCCTGTGTCCCCCGTCTCCCGTCCTCCGTCAACCGTTCCGCCACCTCCCGCCGCAGCCGGCCGATCCTGGCTCCCAGCTCGTAGGGCCGCCAGGGGTAGTCGCCGCGCCAGAACGGCATACGGGGCGTCGTGCCGGCCGCCTCGCCAACCACCACGCGGTCGTTGGTGATCTCCTGGACGCGCCATGTACTGCTGCCCAGCAGAAAGACGTCACCGACGCGCGTTTCGAAGATGAATTCCTCGTCGAGTGTGCCGATCTTGGTCTTGCGATCGGGCAGGTAGACGTCGTACGCGCCGCTGTCGGGGATCACACCGGGGTTGCCGGTTGCCAACATGCGGGTGCCGGGCAGCGCCGCCAGCCTGTCGTTGACGCGATCCCAGACGATGCGCGCGCGCAGGGACGCATGGCCCGGCCCGCCGACGCGCTGATACGCGCCCGAGAGCATCTCCAGCACCCCGTCGAACGCCGCCCGGGGCAGCTCCTGATACGCGTAGGCCTGGCGGACGAGGTCAAATAGCGCCGTCGCCGGCCACGTCTCGACCCCGACCATGGCGACGATTTGTTGGGCGAGGACATCGAGCGGGTTGCGCGGCGTGGCGGTCGGCTCGACATCGCCCTCCAACATGCCGCGCGCCACCGCCGCGGCTTCGACGAGGTCCTCGCGGAATGTGGTGTAGATGCGGCCCCGGCTGGTCTGGCCGACCATGTGGCCGGAGCGGCCGATGCGCTGCAACCCCTGGCTGACGCTCTTGGGCGATTGGAGTTGCACGACCAGATCCACGGCGCCGATGTCGATACCTAACTCCAGCGAGCTGGTGCCGACCAGCGCCGGCAGCTTACCCGCCTTCAGATCCTCTTCCATCTGGCGGCGCGCCTCTTTGGACATGCTGCCGTGGTGGGCACGGATGGGCCCTTCGGCGCCGATGGCGAACATGCCCCGATCGCGCATGATGCCGCCCGGCGCCAGCACCGCCGTGCTGCCGGGCTCCACCTCCTCCGACCGCTCGGCGGTGATCTGGGCGTTGAGCCGGTCAGCGGTGCGCTCGGCCAGGCGGCGGTTGTTGCAGAAGATCAACGTGGAGCGGTGGCGCATGATGTCGCCGACCACGTGCGGGATCACCGTCGGCCAGACGCTCTCCCCCGGCAGGCTGCGGAAATCGTCCACCGGCGTGACCACCTGGAGATCGAGCGGCTTGCGGTAGCCGGTGTCGATGATGGTGACGGGGCGGGGAACCGAGGGGTTGAAGGTTACAGGTTCCAGGTTCAAGGCCAGACCACCTTCAACCTTGAACCTGGAACTTTCAACCTTCGACCCTGAACCTTCAACCATCGGCTCCTGTCC
>JALOOE010000381.1 GCA_025454565.1 Anaerolineae bacterium | reverse complement strand
TATATGGTACATTTGAGGCATATGAGTCCCGAAGTCATCCTTCGCGTCGTCTTCTTCCGCTCTGAATCTGGCCGTGAGCCGGTCAGAGAATGGCTCCTGGAAATGGTGCTTCTGCACGGCTTCATGAAAAAGACACAAAAAAAACGCCGTTGCACGATCTGGAGTTAGCTCGTGAGCGCAGAGATTGGTGGCTTGGAGGGTGATTCATGAACAAGTATTCCGGCGGTGATTTCGATGAGTTTTTGGATGAACAAGGCATCTTGGAGGAAGTGACGGCCAGGGCGCACAAGCGCCTGCTTGCACTTCAGTTGGCTGAGGCCATGAAATCATCCAAGACGAGCAAAACACAGCTTGCTGAGAGGCTCCAGACCAGCCGATCGCAGCTTGACCGCCTGCTCGATCCTGATAACACGACCATAACCCTTGAGTCGCTAGAGCGGTTAGCGCGCGCGGTAGGTAAGCAGCTCAGGGTTGAGCTGGCTTGATACAACGAAGACAACACGCGCAAGGACTTCATCCTGCCGCTATTCCACTCGAAAGGTCTATCATCAGCATGGACATTCCAGGAAAAGTCACTATCATCACCGGCGCATCGGCGGGCATAGGCCTGACCACTGCGCGCCGGTTTGCCGCGGCCGGCGCGCAGCCCGTGCTCGTCGCGCGCTCGGCCGATAAGTTGGCGGCGCTCGCCGCGGAGCTGGCGGGCCAGGGCCATGACGTGCTGTCGCTGCCTGCCGACATGCGCGACCCCGCCGCAGTTAACCGGATGATTGCGCGGGCGTTCGAGCACTACGGTCGCATCGACATCCTTATCAACAATGCCGGTCAAGCGGCCGCGGGAACCGTCGCGCAAGTCAACCCCGACGACTACCGCCAGATCATCGAGCTGAACCTCTTCGGGCCGCTCTACGCCATGCAAGCGGCCGTCCCGCTGATGCGCCAGGGCGGCGGCGGGCTGATCATCAACATCAGCTCGATGGTTACGAAGATGCACATCCCCGGCCTGGCGGCGTATGCGTCCACCAAATCAGCGCTGAACATGCTCTCGGACACTGCGCGCGTCGAGTTGGCGCCCGACAACATCCGCGTGATCACCGTCTATCCGCGGCTCACGGCCACCGATTTCGGCAAGAATTCGCTGGGCGATCCGCAAGTGCGGGCGCGCCAGCGGCAACATACCACGACCGGCGCCAATCCAGCGGATAGCCCTGAACTGGTCGCCGACAGGATCCTGGATGCGGCGCAGCGCGAACTGCCAGAACAATTTATGGACGCATAAGGCGTACGGAGATTTGATGAAACCCCAACCACACTTTGACCATCCCGTCCACGAGCTGATCCAGAAGCGCTGGAGCCCCCGTGCTTATTCGACCCGGCCGGTCGCAGGGGACACGATTTTGACGCTGTTCGAGGCGGCGCGTTGGGCCGCCTCGGGCGGCAACGAGCAGCCGTGGCGTTTCATCTATGCCACTCGAGAGCAGACCGAGCGTTTCGGTAAGCTGGCCGAGTGTCTGAGCGAAAACAACCGGGTATGGGCGCCGGAGGCGCCGGTGTTGATTCTGACGTTGGTGAAGACCCTGAACTCCCGCAACAACCAGCCCAACCGCTATGCGTGGCACGACTTAGGGCTGGCGGTCGGTAATCTGACCACCCAGGCATCGGCGCTCGACCTCTACGTGCATCAAATGGCCGGGTTTTCGGCTGAGAAGGCGAAACACCTATTCGATCTCCCGCCCGACATCGAACCGGTGACCATGATCACCGTGGGCTATCTCGGCGATCCCGACCAACTGCCAGACAACCTGAAGGCGCGCGAGCTTGCTGAAAGGCAACGCAAGCCGCTCGACGAATTGATCTTAGCCAGTTGATGTGAGATGGAGGCAAGATGGCAACCGATAGACGAATCGTAGTGGACCCAGATGGCCCGTATCAGGTGTACGGCGACATTCCCCTGGTGCGCAAGACGCAGATTGTCTCAGAGTATGGCGAGCCACTGACCTGGCAGAAGCAGGAGACAATCGAAACGGACGGCGACTACGAGCTATGCCGGTGTGGCGCATCGGCCGAAATGCCGTTCTGCGACAAGTCACACCGCTACGCCGACTGGGACAGCAAGGAAACCGCCGACACCGGTGCGACGGCCGAGCGGCAGGTGATCTACGCGGGCGGCACGAAGATCGTCGTCAAGCGCGATCATTCGCTGTGCATGGAATCGGGTTTTTGCGGCACCCGTCTGACCAACATCGAGCGGCTGGTCGCCATGACCGACGACACGCAGGTGCGGTCGTTGGTCATGGCGATGATCGAACGCTGCCCCTCCGGCTCCTACACCTACGCGCTTGAGGAGGGCGGGCCAGACATCGAGCCCGACCTGCCGCAGGAGATCGCCGTGGTCACCGAAATCACTTCGGACGGCCCGATCACCGGCCCGCTGTGGGTGACAGGCAACATCCCGATCGAGCGCGCCGACGGCCAACCGTTGGAAACGCGCAACCGCGTCATGCTCTGCGGCTGCGGCAAATCGACGATCAAGCCGCTGTGCGACGGCACGCACCGGAGGGAGAGAGGGTAGAGGGTAGAGAATGGAGAATAGAGATAGAGATAGAGAGATTCGGGGCGCCGGCTTTCCCGTCTCTATCTCTCGTCTCTATCTCTCGTCTCTATCTCTCGTCTCTATCTCTCGTCTCTATCTCTCGTCTCAACGAGGAGGCATCATGGATTTCGGTATCCCTAAACAGAAACGCCCCTTCGACTACCGCGTCGGTATGACCCCGATGGGAGTCGAGGTGTTGACGCGCCAGGGCCACCGCGTTTACGTCGAACACGACGCCGGCCAGGGCAGCGGCTTCGAAGATGAGCACTATCGCCAGGCGGGCGCACAGATCGTCTACTCCCAGGAGGAGGTCTATGGCCGCGGCCAACTGATCCTGACCGTATCGCGACCGACGGAACAGGAGTTCGATCTGCTCCAGCCGGGGCACATCCTGTGCGGCTTCTTGCACCTGGCCGTGGCGCACCCGGCGCGCCTCGAGACGCTGCTCCAGCGCCAAGTCACGGCGGTCGCCTACGAGACGATCCAGACGGCGGACGGCCGGCTGCCCGTGCTCGCCGCGGCCAGCCAGATCGCCGGCCGCATGATCGCGCCCATCGCCAGCCAGCTCTTGCAGAACAACGAGGGCGGCCACGGCATCCTGCTGGGCGGCGTGCCGGGCGTGCCGCCGGCCAAAGTGGTCATCCTCGGCGCGGGCATCGTCGGCGTGAACGCGGCACGCATGTTCTCCGGCATGGGCGCGGACGTGACGCTGCTGGACAGCGACCTGGGCAAGCTGCAATCTTTGGAGGAGCGCGGTTGCCGGGCGCGCACGATCGTGGCATATGACTTCAACGTGGCGAAGGTCATTCGCCGCGCCGATGTGGTCGTGGGCGCCGTGCTGATCCCCGGCGCGCGCACGCCGATCGTGGTGACGCGCGAGATGGTGCGCACGATGAAGCCGCGCTCGGTCATCATGGACGTCTCGATCGACCAGGGCGGCTGCGTCGAGACCAGCCGGCCGACAACCTACCAATCGCCGACCTACATCGAGGAGGGTGTGATTCACTACTGCGTACCGAACATGACCGGGGTCGTCGCTCGCACCACGACCCACGCCCTCAACAACGCGTTCTGGCCCTTCATCCGGGAGATCGCCGAGCGGGGACTGGCCGAGGCGATCGAGGCCAACTCGGCGCTGCGCCTGGGCATCAACACGCACAACGGCGGGATCGTCCATCCCATGCTGCGGGAGTCGGTGGGGGGTGGACAATGATGAGGTTAAGG
>JALOOE010000380.1 GCA_025454565.1 Anaerolineae bacterium | reverse complement strand
TGGTGGCTGCGCAGGGCGCCGCGGACGCGGGTTGGCGCGGTGCGATGCTGGTCTCGCCGGAGATGGCCCCTGAGTACGTGCGCCGGGAGGTGCGCCGCCTCGGACTGGGGGGGCTGAAATGCTATCATGTCCGCAGCGGCAAAGCCGTCACCTGGGATGCCGAGATCCCGGACTACCTGCCCGAAGCGCAGGTCAAGGTCGCGCACGAGGAGCGGCTCAGCATCACCTTGCACATGGTCAAGGCGCGCGCCGTGGCCGATCCCTCCAACCAGCATTGGATCCGTCACTACTGCGAGACCTACCCCGATATGCAGCTCATCCTGGCGCATGCCGCGCGGAGCTTCAATCCGTATCATGCCATTGAAGGTCTGACCGAGCTCCGCGGGCTGCCTAATCTCTGGTGCGACATGTCTGCGGTGACCGATGTCGGCGCGTGCGAGGCGATCATCGAGCTTCTGGGGCACGACCGCCTCCTGTACGGCACGGATTTCCCGGTGAGCCATCTGCGGGGCCGCTGTGTGGCCGTCGGAGATAGCTTCGTGTGGTTATATGACGACACACTGAATTGGGACACAATCTCCTTCCAGCCGGTGCGACCGGTGTTCGTGGGACTGGAATCGTTGCGGGCCCTCAAGCAGGCTACCTGGCATCGGCGATTGGGCGACAGCCAGGTGGAGGATATCTTCTGCAACAATTTCAAAAGGTTGGCGGCGATCTGAAGAAGCGGCCATTGAATTGACCAAGCCGCTCTCGGGGCACAGGCTGGAGGTGTTTATGCCCGATCACATAGGACAGGCTCTCTATCGGAAAGCCAAGACCCGGATTCCCGGCGGCACGCAACTGCTCTCCAAGCGGCCGGAGATGTTTCTGCCGGAGAACTGGCCCGCGTATTACAGCCGGGCCAAGGGCTGCCAGGTGTGGGATCTCGACGGTAACGCCTACTACGACATGAGTTACAACGGCATCGCCGCCTGCATCCTCGGCGCCGCCGATCCTGACGTGGAGGAGGCAGTCATCGCGGCGGTCCGGGCCGGCTCGATGTCGACGCTCAACCCGCCGGAGGAAGTGGAGCTGGCCGATCTGCTGTGCGAGCTGCACCCGTGGGCCGACATGGTGCGTTATGCGCGCTGTGGCGGAGAGGCGATGGCCGTGGCGGTGCGCATCGCCCGCGCACACACCGGCCGCGACCGGGTGGCTTTCTGCGGCTATCACGGCTGGCACGACTGGTATCTGGCGGCCAATCTGGCCGAGGATCACGCGCTCGATGGGCATCTCATCCCTGGCCTCGCGCCCGCCGGCGTGCCGCGCGGGCTGATGGGCACGGCGCTGCCGTTTCGCTACAACCAGATCGAGGAGTTGGCGGCGCTCGTCGCCAAATATGGCAACGAGATCGGCGCGGTGGTGATGGAGCCGATCCGCAACCTCGAGCCGAATCCCGGCTTTCTGGAACAGGTGCGCCAGACCTGCGACCGGATCGGCGCGGTGCTGGTGGTGGACGAGGTTTCGGTCGGCTGGCGGCTGAACACGGGCGGGGCGCATCTGGTCTACGGCTTGCAGCCGGACATCGCGGTCTTCGCCAAGGCGATCAGCAACGGCTATCCGATGGCCGCGATCATTGGCACACGCAACGTCATGCAAGCGGCGCAGAGCACCTTCGTCAGCAGCACCTACTGGACCGAGCGCATCGGCCCGGCGGCGGCGCTGGCAACCATCCGCAAACACCGCCGGGAGAATGTGCCGCAGCACCTGCACCGCATCGGTCAGATGGTGCGCGACGGCTGGCGGGTGGCGGCTGAGCGCGCGGGCTTGCCGATCACGATCGGCGGCCTGGCGCCGCTGAGTCACTTCGCTATTCAACATTCAGAGGCGCAGGCCGCGGCCACACTCTTCACGCAGCTCATGCTGGAGCGCGGCTTCCTGGCGACGAAGGCGTTCTACACCACCTTTGCGCATGAGGATACGATCATCGAGGAATATCTTCAGGCCGCCGAGGAGGTCTTCGGCGTGGTCGCGCAGGCGTTGGCGCGCGGGACGGTCACATCGTTGCTGCACGGGCCGATCGCACATGCAGGGTTCACCAGGCTCAACTGAGCGAGCTATGAATCGTTGCGTCTTTGCCCACGAGATGGCGAACCGCTACCGGGACGAGATCATCCGGGTGGCGCAGGATCTGGTGCGCATCCCGTCGCAAAACACGCCGCCGACCGGCGCGGAGGGCGCTTGCCAGTCATACATCGCGGATTACCTGCGGAAACACGGGCTGGCGGTGGATTCCTTTGAGCCGGATCAGGCGCCCGGATTGGTGGATCATCCGGCCTACTGGCCTGGTCGTGACTATCGAGGCCGGCCCAATGTGTCGTCGCTTCTGCCAGGATGCGGCGGGGGGCGATCGTTATTGCTTACAGGACATTGCGACACCGTGCCATTGGGCGATTCGGTCTGGACGAAGCCGCCGTTTGGCGCCGAGATCCACGATGGACGCCTGTATGGCCTCGGTAGCATCGATATGAAGGGCCCCCTTGCCGCGATGCTCGTCTTGTTCAGGGCTGTGGCCGAACAGGACATGCCGCTCCGTGGCGCGCTCTGTTTCGAGAGTGTCGTCGATGAAGAGTTCGGCGGTGTCAACGGCACACTTGCCGGCCGGTTTCGCAGCGGGCCGATGGATGGCGCTGTGCTCGGCGAAAGCACCGACCTGGAGATCTATCCGGCGAGCAAAGGGCTGTTGATCTCCAACCTCACCTTTCGCAGCGATCGTGGCGCGTTCGTCGAGGCGGCGATGGCCGGGCGGGCGGACGAACGCGCCGACGTGATCGAGCAGATCGGCATCGTGTTGACGCACTTGGACGAGCTGCGAGCAGTCCGCCGCAGCCATCCCGTACATTCGCTCTACGCGACGACGCCCGATCCGTTTGCGGTCGAGGTGATGAAGCTCTATGCAGGCGGGTGGGGCAGCCAGACGCCGATCACCGTGCCGGCCGAAGGGCGTATGGAGCTGGTCGTGCATGTTCTGCCTGGCGAGGAACGGGCGACCGTGGTCGGTGAGCAGGAAGCCTGGTTGGCCGGCGTCATCGAGCGCAACCGGGGGGCGTTCGCCAGGCGCCCCGAGACGGGCTATCACATTCGCTGGCTGGCGCCTACCGCCATGGATCCAGCGCATCCGCTGGTCATCTCGCTCGCCGGCAGCGTATCCCAGGTGGCGCACAGGACGCCCGCCGTGGTCGGCGCACCCTATGCATGCGATCTCTTCGCGCTCCAGCAGTTCTTCAACATGCCGGCGGTGGTTTTCGGTCCGCGCGGCGGCAACGCTCACGCGGGCGATGAGTACCTCGATCTGTCTACATTGCTGGACTTTTGGGAGTGTCTACTGGTGTTCGTGATGGAATGGTGTGGCGCGGCATAGACGCCGGTGAGCACCGCTCTGAACTGGATGCCGACCGGATGAAGGTTCGATTGGAGGATCTGACATGAATTCGCGCGAGTTGATGATTGCGGCGATGCGCCGCGAGCCGGCTGAGCGCATTCCCACGATGCCGCAGATTTGCCATGATCTGCCCGTGCGCCTCTACGCGGGAGAGCCCGCGTCCGGTAACGATTGGCTCGATGGGATGCGGCGCTGCGTCGAGGATCCGGCTGTGATCTACGACTTGGTCATCCGGCTGGTGCAGCAGGTTGGCTGCGATGCTCTGCGTCTCTTCGTCAAGCCCGAGCCGATGCGTGTAGCGCGCGACGGCGAGGAGCTGATCGTGCTGGATCAGGAGACGGGCGGCCGCATCGGGCGCATCGACACCCACGGCGGCGGCGCGTTCGTGCCGGATCGG
>JALOOE010000379.1 GCA_025454565.1 Anaerolineae bacterium | reverse complement strand
CGCCACCCAGCCGAAGCGGCTCCGCCGAAGACGAGGACCTGGATGAGGTGTACGATCCCGATTATGTTTTTGACGCCGATGAGGATCGCGAGGACGATACCGATGATGATGAATGGGCCGAAAATGATGAGAACGACGATGAGGACGAGGACGATTTAGACGAGTTTCTCGGGGAGGACGACGACGAGGACGATTTTGAGGATGAGGTAGACTGGCGCGGCAGGCGTTAGCCCCTCCGCATCAATCAACGTAGATGACTGGGCTACATGGGCGCTGACGCCAACCCAAACCCGCGGGAGCAACATTGTCGCTCATCCTGAATATTTTCGCCACGGTGCTGCTGCCGCTGATGATCGTGGTCGGCGCGGCCTATCTGCTTGGACGGTTCCGCCGCCTGAATCCGGCTCCGCTGGCGAGCACGGCGTTCTATCTGCTCAGTCCGGCGCTGGTCTTCGTCAGCATGTCCACCACGTCGGTGGCGATCGACATTTTTGGGCGGCTGTTTCTGCTGAAGGTCGCGACAAACCTGCTGATCATCGTCATCGTGAGCGTGTTGGGCGCCCGGATGCGCCTGGCGCCGCCGGTTGCCAGCGCGCTGCTCCTGGCAACGGCCTTTGCGAATTCCGGCAACCTTGGCCTCTCGGTGACGGAGTTCGCCTTCGGCAAAGATGCCGTGGCCTTTGCGCTCATTTGTTTCGTCACCGACAATATGATGATCAACTCGGTGGGGGTTTACCTGGCGGCGCGCGGCCGCAGCGCGTGAGGCGGCCGCACAGGTGTTACGCAACCCGGCGATCTATGCGCTACCGTTGGGATTGGCCGCCAGCCAGTTCCATTGGGTCCTGCCGACGCCGCTCATGCGAGGGCTTGAAATGCTCAGCCGGGCGGCCGTGCCGACGATGCTGATCGTGTTGGGTATGCAATTGGCCGTCCTGCCCTTCGACCGCAGCTATTGGAAGCTGATCGGGCTGGCTTCGGCGGTGCGTTTGGTCCTCGCGCCCGTCTTGGCCGCGTTGCTGACGATCCCGCTCGGGCTGACCGGCGTGCCGCGCCAGGTGAGCATCTTGGAGGCGGCGGTGCCTGCCGCGGTGACGGCTAACATCATCGCGAGCCGCTACGACACTGAGCCGAACCTGGTCGCCGGCACTGTATTGGTGTCATCTTTGTTGAGCCTGGTGACGATCACGTTCCTGTTAAGCCTGATGCATTGAGAACCTATCCGTATCGACCATGAGCAAACAGCGTAAGCCACAGCTTCCCAAGACACCGCCGAACACTTCAAGCGACGACCCGGAAGTCGAGCAGATGCGCAGGACCGAGCAAGTCCGCCGGCTGGTCGCCGACGGCGCGCGCCTGTTGGCGGCCAAACGCCCCGGCGAGGCCGTTCCGAAGCTTGAAGAGGCGCTGAGCCTCGATCCGCAGAACGTGTCTGCCGCGATCAATCTCGGCGGCGCCTTCATCTTGCAGGGGAAACACGATCGCGCGGTGCCCGCGCTGGAAACCGCCAGCCGCCTCGAACCGGACAATGCTATGGTGTGGAGTAACCTGGCCGCGGCCTACTTGGGCAAGCTGCCCTTCTCCGATCGCGCCCGACAGGATCGTGCCATCGTAGCCTACGAGCGCGCACTGATGGCAGATGCCCGAACGCCCAACGTCCACTATAATCTCGGCCTGATCTATCTGGAGCGTGACGATACGCTGCGTGCCGCCGCCCATTTTCTCCGCGCGGTGGAGACGAATCCCGCCGATCGCGATGCGCAGCTCTGGCTGGACAGGATCCGGCGCGGCGACGGCGGGTCTGCCGACTCACCCTCGACAGGCGATAGCTGATGCATATCGCCCATAGCCGATGCGCTCACGGCTCACGTTTCACGCATCACGTTTCACGTTTCACGTTTCACATCTGTTTCGTTCGGCGGAGTGATCGATGAACTGGCGCCAAAACCCGCAGCGGGTGGCCTGGCTGGTGCTGACGGTCAGCTTCTTCTCGTGCTGTTTGCTGACCGTGGCGGTTCCGTTGGGCGTGCGCAGTTTCCTGCTCTATGCAACGCGCCCTATCCAGGCGTTCATCACAGCCACCGCGGGCACGGTCCAGCTTGTCCTGCCGGGCGCGGATGAACCGACCGCGGTCACCTTCCGTCGCGCCATCCCCGAGCGCGGCCGCGTCGTCACGGATGCCAATGCGAAGTCGCTGCTGACTGTCTTCGCGAACGAAGCGGATGGGCCGGTCCTCGCAACCATCCAGTTGTTCCAGGATACCGATCTGGAGTTGGCAAACGCCCGTGCGCCACGTTTCGGATGGAGCTACGATCCGAACCGGCTGGCACTCGATCTTCAGAAGGGCCGCGTGTCACTTACAACGCAGAGCATCAGCGGTCGGCCCGTTCAGGTGCAACTACAGACCCCCCACGCCGATGTCACCCTGGGTAGCGGCACCTATGATGTAGCGATTGAGGGCGACGCGACGCAGGTGCGAACCCGCGTCGGAGCAGCTCACGTTTTGGCGGCCGGCCGCGAAGTCACGGCGAGCACGGGCGAGCGGGTCAGTGTCACCGCCGGTCAGCCGCCCGAACTGCCGGTGCCAGCCGCCCTGAACCTGGTGCTGAATGGCAAGTTTGAGGGCCGGCTCTCGCCGCCCTGGCAGGAGTCGATCAAGGTCGGCGCCGGTTTGACGCCCGGCAAGATCACACAGGAGACCGCAGATCAGCGCCAGGTCGTGCGTTTCACGCGCCGCACCGAGGATGGCGCACATAATGAGACGGGGCTACGCCAAGACATTAATCGAGATGTGCAGGGCTACGACGATCTGAACCTCCGCCTGGACCTCAAGGTTCTGCGCCAGAGCGTGCCAGGGGGCGGCTACCTGGCCTCCGAGTATCCGGTCATGGTGGATATCGCCTACACCGACGTCTACGGCAAGGATTTGCACTGGTATCAGGGCTTCTACACCATGGATCTCCCCAAGGAGAGCACCTGGGCGCCGCCCACCGGAGAAAAGATCTTGCAAGATGCCTGGTATTCCTACGAATCACCGAACCTGTTCGAGCTGCTCCGCGAGACGCGCCCGGCCCGCATCAACAGCGTCACCGTTTACGCTTCGGGACACGATTACGATAGCATGGTGTCGGATGTCGCATTGAGCGTGCGGTGAAACGTGGAACGCAAAAGTCAGAATGCAGAACGCTCAGCCGTCACGAATCTCCGAACGGGACAGCCGCAAGACCTGAAAACACGGACAAAAGCGTATGCGCTGCGCATCATCCGCTTGTATGTCGCGCTGCCCAAGAGCACAGAAGCCCAAGTGCTGGGACGGCAAATGCTCAGGAGCGGCACTTCTGTCGGTGCTCATTACCGCGAGGCAATTCGAGCACGGTCGATTGCAGAATTCGTGAGTAAAATGGAAGGCGGGCTGCAGGAACTTGAGGAGACCGCCTACTGGTTGGAGCTTCTTGCCGAAAGCGGCATTATGACCCTTGGACACTTGCAGGACTTGTGTCGTGAGACAGATGATCTTATTGCCATCTTCGTCTCCTCGGTGAACACCGCCAAACAGCGTAGAGATGCGGAACGCTGACCGATGAGCACAGCTTCGTCCAGACGCATTGATCGACCCTGGTTGTTCTGCCTTCTGCCTTCTGTCTTCTGCGTTCTCATCTTCGTGTTCCTCGCCGCCCACCAACTAGCGCTCCCGGGACTGCACTATGACGAGGCCAAAGAGGCCGGCGTGAACGCCATGCAATTGGTGACGGGCCAGCCCGTGACGGCTTTCCGGGATGCAACTATCCAAGTTGGGCTGTGGCGATTGCCGCTGATGGTGCAGGACTATATCGGAGCGCTGAACGTGGCGCTGGCGATGCCATTTCTGGCGCTCGGCGGGATGAACGCGCCCGCGCTGCGCTGGCTGTCGATTTTGATCGGCGCTGTCACCCTGCTGCTCACATGGCGGGTCGCCTGGCGTCTGAGCGGCAGCGTCGCCGCAGCCTGCGCCGCGCTGCTGCTGGCGGTCAACCCCACATTCATCTTCTGGAGTCGTCAGGGCATTTTCGTCACCAATCTGACGGCGCTCCTGTTCATGGCCAGCCTCTTGACCGGGTTGCGCTGGTGGGAGAAGCGGCGGCCAGTCGATCTCTGGCTCACAGCGTTCCTGTGGGGGTTGGGGATTTACGCCAAGCTGCTTTTCGTCTGGGCGATCGGCGCGATGGTGGTCGTTGCCGCAGTTGCCTGGGGGGTGGCACGGTGGCGAGGCAGCAAGTCAGCAAGTCAGCAAATCAGCAAGTCAGCAAGTCAGCAAATCAGCAAGTCAGCAAGTCAGCAAATCAGCAAATCAGCAAGTCAGCAAAGCAGCAAAGCAGCAAGTCAGCGCGCGCCGTTGGTGGGGCGAGAGCGAGCAATTCGCACCTGGATTGTGGCCGCCGGCTGCTTCCTGTTGCCGCTGATCCCGTTGATCCTGTTCAATCTGCAAACCGGCGGCACGCTGACATCGGTTGTCGGCAGCCTGGGAAGCTCATACTACGGTGTCGATAATCGCGCGTACTTGCCGAACTTGACTACCCGGCTCAGCCAGTTGCGCATTTTGCTAAGAGG
>JALOOE010000378.1 GCA_025454565.1 Anaerolineae bacterium | reverse complement strand
AGGCTGGAAGTTGGGCACGATATATGCGCCCGGCTTGACGATCGCGTTGCGGAGATACTCTTCCGCCGATTGGCCCGGCACGATGTTGGCTGCCCGGCTACCCATCCCATCCAGGCCGGGGCCGACCGCGCCGACTGCGCCGGCGTCCGCCAGCTTGTGACAGGCGTTGCAGCCGAACTGGTTGAAGAGTTGTCGGCCATAGGCGACCGGATCTGCTGCGGCGGATGCGCCACGTTGCTTGGCGCCAACCTGGCTCTGGACCCAGTTCTGGAAGTCGGGCCCCGAATCGACGACCACCTGTGAGCGCATGACCGCGTGGCCGGCGCCGCACAGCTCGGCGCAGACAATGGGATAGCTGCCGAGCTCGGTGCCTGTGATGTTCGTTTCGGTGATCTTGCCACCCACCGCATCTTTCTTCATGCGCATCTCCGGCACCCAAAATGCATGGTTGACATCGGCGGAGGTGAGCCTGAGGCGCGCCTGCCGGCCCAGTGGAATGTGCAATTCGCTGGTCTTGATGTCGTAGTCGGGATAGTAGAATTCCCATGAGAATTGGCGTGCGGTTACATCCACCTTGATATGATCCGGCTGGGGGCGGTCGATGTCGACCAGGATGCGGTAGCTGTAGATGGAGATGCCTACCACGATGATTGCCGGGATCGCGGTCCAGAGGACTTCGAGCTTCGTGTTGCCGCGTATGGGCATGCCATCGCTCTCGTCATCCGGCGTCCGAGCAAAGCGTACAATGGAATAGAGTAGCAAGCCTTGGACCAGAACGAAGATCGCTGTAGCAATCCCCAGGAACACGCTGAACAACGTGTCGATCATGGCGCCCTGGCTGGAGACGGCATTGCTGAGAAACGGGTTAGCCACGCCCATCACGATGCCGGAGATCGCGGCAACTATCCCGATCAGAATCACCGCCAGCTTGCTCGTGCTGTCGAACGCGCGAACCGGGGTCCCGTCTGAATTGTGACTGGCTTGATGAGACATGAAGTGCAGGCTCCTGCGCAGAATAACAAGGCGCCCACGAACCCTGGGGGCTAACTGAATTATCGCTATCGTGAAACGAATTGTAAACGCGCCCGCGTAATCGTACTGTAATTCACTGTCCAATGCGCGTAAGTCGGCGCACGCTTTCCGCTCAAAACTGTGTCTACTTTACCCTGGTTGATGGTGCTTGTCAAATCTCTGTTTAGCCTCGCCTGATTTGTGCAAGTTGATTACAAAAACATCTCAATCTGCAAACTTGGGAGCTGGCTTGGTGCGAGTGTGGTAAAGAAAGGCGTACACCAGGGGCAGCATCGCGGCGAACGCGAACCACTGGCTGGCATAAATGAAGTGTGATCCCTCATCCAACTGGATGTCGGGATCCGGGCGCGGCAGCCAGCGCGCCTCAGCGCCAGGTGGCGTTTCTTCCTCCAAATACAACGACAGCAGGCGATAGGGCACTTGTTCCTGGATGCGAGGCAGGTCAACGCGAAACCAGGCGTCGAGCCGGGCGCGTTCCGGACCAAGAGGCGGATCGGCGGGCGACAGGCTGTTGCGCCGCATCTGGCTTTGGCGCAAGATGCCCTGAATCTCGACCTCACCGGTGGCGTTGCGGAACTGCGCGCGTTGCTCCACGCTGGAAAACTCGAACGGAATCCAGCCGCGATCGACGAGCACGGCGGCATCCGAGCCGGTGATGCGCAGCGGGACGAGCTGATGGACGCCAGGCACCTCGCCGTAGGTGCGGTTGCGCAGGATCACCTCCTGGTCGTAGTCGAAGACGCCGCGCACCGTGGCGCGCCGCAGGTCGCTCGCCTCGGGATCGAGCGCGCGCCCGGTGAGCTCGAGCGCCGGCTGGCTCATGCGCGCCATGATCTGCGCATTGGCGACGCGCCGCTGCTGCAGGCGGTCGAGTTGCCAGATGCCCAATCCGAGCATGACCAAGGCGCCCAGGATGACGGCGACGGTCGCCGGCAACCAGGGCGCGCGGAATGGCGACGGAGCGGACGGGCGCGTTTCGGTCATCATCTCACCACAGTCGGACTTTGGGCCTGAGCAGGGTGCGGCCTTTCCAGGTCGAGCGCCCTCTGAGCGTGAGGAAGATGGAACGGAACGCAAGCGCTGCGCCCATCAGCACGGTCAATGGATAGCAGAATATGAGATAGAGCGGGAGCTCGAAGCGCCGATAAAAAAGGCCGAAGAGCGTCAGCGCCAACATGACCTGAAGCGCTGATAGCGTGAGCAGCGGTAGCGCAATCTCGGCGCCCACCACCGCCGCCAGTATTGTCAGCCACGGCTGGATAAAAACGATCGCCAGCCAGAGCCAGGCGATCATACAGGGCAAGATGCGATACTCGAACCCGGCAAACAGATTCTTGCCGAAACCCTCGAATACCTGGTGCGGGCCTTGATACATGCGACAGCGTACTTCGCCGGTCGCGTCAGCCATACGCCAGCGGTGACCGCCGGCCACGGTCAGCCGTGCCAATGTCAGATCATCCACGGCTGCCTGTCGCACCGCCGCATAGCCGCCAATGGCCTCGTAGGCCGCCTTGCGAAATAGCATGTACTGGCCGATCGCCGTGCTGAGCGTGGGAGCCTTCAAGCGATAGGACAGCGCCAGGGGCAAAAACGCGAAGGTGCCGAACTGCATCACCAGGGGCACAGCCAGCTTCTCGGCCCAGGTGACGACCTCCTCGCGCGGCATCGCGGTGACCAAATCAGCATCCTCCGCTTGCTGCGCAGCAACCCCCGACCACACGGAGCGCGGCTCGTGTCGGGTGTCGGCGTCGGTGAAGAACAGTAAGTCACCCGTCGCCGCCTGGCTGAGTTGATGGCACGCCCAATGCTTGCCGAGCCACCCCTGCGGCAACTCCCGCCCGGAGAGCACGCGCAGCCGCATGTCGGCAGCCTGGAGCTCGGTCAGGATCGCGCCGGTGCGGTCGGTCGAGTGATCGTTCAGGACAATCACTTCCAGGTCGGGGTACTCCTGCGCCAGAAATGAGCGGACGCATGGCCCGATATTCGCCTCTTCGTTCCGAGCCGGAATCAGCACCGATACGCGCGGCCAGTGGGTCGGGTCCGGGTAGCTGCCCAATCGCCGCAACGTGCGCCAATTGCTCAGCGCGATAATCAGGAGCACCGCGGTGAATGCGGCGAGGCTGAAGTAGTGATAGATGATAAGATTCATGATGCGAAACAGGTGAAGAAGGCCGCCGACCAGGAAACTGGTGCGCTCATGTCGTTTGGTTGTTCTTCTGAGCCTTTGATTTCCGGCGAAGGGGCTGTCGCAGATCCACGCGATGCTTCCACGTCAGCAGCGCAACGTTGATGGCCCACGCCACGAGGATCGGGGCGTTCGTTTGCCACGGCGCCAGCCAGTCCGGGCCGGGGATCTGCGCGGATAGGACGGGCTGCAACGTCAGCAGGTAGAGCAGCCAGGCGCCCATGGTCAGCATGACCGCCCAGCCTGTCGGAGATACCGTATAGAAGAACACGGCCAGCAGACTTCCTAAAACAAATGGCCCATACGGGATCGTCAAGCCCGTCCACACGCCGAAGGTCGTTGCGATCGCTTTGCCACCTCGAAAGCCCAGAAACGGCGAGAACGCATGCCCGAATACTGGCGCCAGGACCACCGGAACCAGCCCCCAGCCGGCGACTCCGAACGCGTGATAGGCTACGCCGACCGGTATCGCACCCTTGAGACCGTCGAGCCAGCCGCCGGCGCGCACGGCATTCGCCGCGCCGGGATTGCCGTCACCATAGCGCCGGATATCGCGATCCACCGCCAGGCGGCCCAGCCAGACGGAAAATGGCAGCGCGCCGGCGATGAAGCCGATTGCAGTCCAGAGCAGCACGGTAGCCCACACTGCGTCAAATCCTTCGAGCATAGAAAATGCGTAACTATGGCCGCACCACAGACCAGTTTCACACGACACAGCATCTGGACGAGATTATACCACAGCACGTGGCAGATACGCGCATTGCTCGGCGCATAAAACGCGCACCGCCAACTTGACATTTATATAGACCAATTGCTATAATCGAACCATGAACACTACGCGCGACCAAATCATCGCCACTACCGCCGCCTTACTGGAGCGCCAGGGCTACTATGCCACGGGTTTGAGCCAGATCATTCACGAGAGCGGCGCGCCGAAAGGGTCACTCTATTACTATTTTCCGGCAGGCAAGGAAGAATTGACGGCTGAAGCCATAGAGCGCAGCAGTCGTTTATTGGCCAGCCATACGCGCGCGGAATTGGCTGC
>JALOOE010000377.1 GCA_025454565.1 Anaerolineae bacterium | reverse complement strand
CGCCGGCGCACATGCAGGGGCAGAGTCAGGCGAGCGCCCTGCGGGGCGGGCAGCCCGCCCCGGCTGCGGACCAAGCCATCATCGAGACGGGCCGAGGCGTGGGCATCCGCACGCTGACACATCTCTACGGCCTGCCGTTCGTCGGTGGCAGCCGCCAACTGGCCGAGCGGCCCGACATGTTCTTCGACCTGTCCACCGACCCGTATCAGATGCACAACCTCGCCGGGACGGATGCGCAAGCAGACGTGGCGCGGGATCTCGACCGCCGGCTGCGGGCATGGGATGCACACACGCCCTGGATGCATGAAAGCCGTGACGAGCGAAAATCTTGACAGACACAGCAAGAGCGAAACCGTTCGCCCACGGATGACACGGAGGACACGGTTTTCTGTCTATCTCTCCGGAATCCGTGCAATCCGTGTGATCCGTGAGCGGTAGACGACTGCTCTATGCACAAGAATCCGATTCGAAAAGCCAGGAGATTCAAATGGACAAAGACTACATGCGTTGGTTCCTCGACGCTCGCTTTGGGATGTTCATCCACTGGGGCATCTATGCCATCCCCGCGCGAGGCGAATGGGTGCGTAACCAGGAAAGCATCAGCAACGAGGCGTATCAGCCCAACTTCGACACCTTCGACCCGATCCACTACAATCCGGCCATCTGGGCGCGGGCGGCGCGGCAGGCGGGGATGAAGTACGCGGTGATGACCACCAAGCATCATGATGGTTTCTGCCTGTTCGACTCGCAGCACACCGATTACAAGGCGACGAACACCCCGGCCAGGCGTGATCTCACGCGCGAATACGTCGATGCGTTCCGCGCCGAGGGGCTGAAAGTTGGCTTCTACTACTCGGTGATTGACTGGCATCACCCCGATTACCCGATCGCCGGCGACCGCTTCCACCCCATGCGCAACCACCCCGACTACAAGGATCACGCCGGGAACATGAGCCGCTACGCCGACTACTTGCACGCGCAGGTCAAGGAGTTGCTGACCAACTATGGCAAGATCGACGTGATCTGGTTCGACTTCTCCTACGACGACCGCAGCGGCGAGGCGTGGCGCGCCACCGAGCTGGTCAAGATGGTGCGGGCGCTCCAACCGGGGATCATCATCGACAACCGCTTGGGCGGCAACATCAAGGCGGCGGAGCCGGAGATCTACGCGGGTGACTTCGCTTCGCCGGAGCAGATCATCCCGGCCGAGGGCGTGACGAATGAGCTGGGCCAGCCGATCCCCTGGGAGGCGTGCATCACCCTGAACGACCACTGGGGCTATGCCAGCCAGGACAAGAACTGGAAGCCGGCGAAGACGGTCGTGCGCACCCTGGTCGAATGCGTCTCGAAGGGCGGCAACCTGCTCCTGAACGTCGGCCCGACCGCCAAGGGCGAGATCCCGGATGAATGCCTGGATATTCTGGATGAGGTCGGCGGTTGGCTGCACGAGAACGGCGCCAGCGTCTATGGCTGCGGCAACGCCGGCCTGCCCAAACCGGAATGGGGACGCTACACGCGGCGCGGTGACCGGCTCTACGCCCATATCCTGGATCGCGGCATCGGCCCGATCAACCTGCGCGGGCTCCAAAACAAAGTCGCCTATGCTCGCCTGCTGGCCGATGACTCGGAACTCCGGCTCGCGCGTCCATGGAATGCCGCCGAATACCCGGATGACGCATTCATCACGTTCGCATCGGCTGAGTTGCCGAATGACTGGGACACGGTCGTCGAGCTCGCGCTATCGGACTGAACGAGTGAGCCAGCGGCTGCAGCGCGCGTTCTGGAGTCTTTACGGGCGCTTCGTCTGGGATGCCGAGCAGCCATCCTGGCGACTGGCCCAGATCGAGCGCGTGGTTGACACCCTGGCGAGCCGACGAACACGCCCGGTCGAACGCGTGCTCGATGCCGGCTGCGGCACGGGGAACTATGCCATCGCCCTGGCACAGGCGGGGTTCCATGTGCTCGGTTTTGACTACGCGACCGGGATGCTGACCAACGCTGAGGCAAAGCTGACCGAGGCCCTGGGGGATCGCCTCTCGTTTCGCCGCATGGATCTGAATCACCGGCTCGACCTGGCGGATGCCAGTTTCGATCATGTCATCAATATCAGCGTGCTGCAAAATGCCGCCGACCCGGACTTCACCCTGCGGGAGTTGTGCCGGGTCTTGCGGCCGGGCGGCACGCTGCTGCTGCTGCATGTGCCCAGGCCGCAGTCGCTCGCGCTGCCGGCGCGCGACGTGATCCGATACCGGGTCGCCAACCTGCAGCGGAAGAGCCTCGGCAAGGCCGCGCTGATCGCAGCGAAGGTCATTGCCGAGAGGACCACCGTGGCGTGCTACTGGACCGCCAACGAGTTACGGGCCATGCTACAGAACAGCGGCTTCAATGCCATTTCTCTTGATCCCGGCCCGCCCATATTCATCGTCGCCGAGCGGGCGGTCCACTGACTCGCATTTCCAATCGCATCATTTCGGAGGAAGAAGGATGGATTCAGGACGCACAGTCGTAGATAGCTTGCTCCGCCGCAAGAAAGCGGAGCGCGTCGCCGTGACGGATAGCCCCTGGAGCGATAGTATCCTGCGATGGGTCGCGCAGGGGTATCCCACCCGCATGGTAACCAAGGAGGTCGGCAAGAAGCGCTGGCGGCCCGAGGACGGCCGCACGGTGGATGTTGAGGTTGCCGGAGAATACCTGGAACCGGTGCCCCCGTGGGAGCACTTCGGCTACGACATGACAGGGGTCGGCGGCTGGTTTGATCTGCACCCCAAGCGCGGGTACAGCGAGCTGCTCGAAGAGACCGACGAATGGGAGGTCAAGCGCAACGGTTCAGGCGCGGCGCTCAAATACTGGAAGCACCACATGGGCACGCCTGAGCACATGGACTTTCTGATGACCTCGCGCGAAATCTGGGATCGGGACTACCGCCCCTACCTGCTCGAATTTGACGTCGAGCGCTTCGGCGATCTGGAGGAGACCAGGAAGAACCTGGCGAAGGCACGGGCGATGGGCCGCTGGGCGCACATGGGCCATATGTTCGTCTGGGAGGGGATGCGCCAGAGCATGGGCGATGTGACCATGTACTCCAGCCTGATCACCGATCCCGACTGGATCCACGACTACTGCCGCGTGTATACCGACTTCCACAAGCAGTACTACGCTTATCTCTTCGAGCACGCCGGACTGCCGGACGGCATCTGGATGTATGAAGACCTGGGCTACAAGAACGGCCTGTTCGCGTCGCCAAAGGTCATGGCCGAGCTGATCTTCCCCTACTTCACCGAGCTCGTGAGCTTCTTCCACAGCTATGACCTGCCGGTGGTGCTGCACACCTGCGGCAGCACGGCCAAGGCGTTGCCGATGATCGTGGAGGCCGGCTTCGACGCGCTGAATCCGATGGAGCGCAAAGCCAAGGACAACGAACCGTTCGTCTTCGCCGAGAAGTACGGCGACAAGCTGGCGTTTGTGGGCGGCTTCGACGTGCGGGTGTGGGAGACCAACGACAAAGAACTGATCCGCCGCGAGATCGTGAGCTACATCGATGGGATGAAGGCGCGCGGCGCACGCCTCGTCTTCGCCTCCGATCACTCGATCCCGCCCACGGTAGAGTACGACACCTACAAGTACGCGCTCGAGGTATACCGGGAACGGATGATGTATTGACCTGAAGATGGGAGACTTGCACGGTCTGAGACCGGACTGTGCAAGTCCAGCAATTCCAAAATGTGGACAGGGCTACAGTGTCATTCTGAGTTCCCCATCCCGCCGCGGCAGGATGCGCCCGCGCAAGAAACTTGCATGGGACGGGTATAATGGGCACTGGTCGCCAGACAAGCTAA
>JALOOE010000376.1 GCA_025454565.1 Anaerolineae bacterium | reverse complement strand
AGCAGGGTCGCCACCAGGATGATCAGGATTTCGCCGACATTGGCCGACAGCAGATAGAAGACGAACTTGCGGATGTTGGCGTAGATCACCCGGCCTTCTTCGATCGCGGCGACGATGGAAGCGTAGTTGTCGTCGGTCAGCACCATGGCCGCCGTCTCTTTGGTCACGTCGGTGCCGGTGATGCCCATCGCCACGCCGATGTCCGCACGCTTCAGCGCGGGCGCATCGTTGACGCCGTCGCCGGTCATGGCGACGATATTGCCGCGCGCTTTCATCGCGTCCACGATGCGCACTTTGTGCTGCGGCGACACGCGCGCATACACATCCACTGTGTCGACGACCTGATCCAACGCGGCGTCATCCAGCGCATCCAGATCGTGGCCGGTGAGCACCTTACCGCCGGGCCGCAGCAGGTTGATTTCGCGCGCGATCGCTTCGGCCGTGTTGGGATAGTCGCCGGTGATCATGACGGTGCGGATGCCGGCGCGGCGCGCGAGCGCGATGGCCGGCTTCACCTCCGGCCGCGCTGGATCGATCATGCCCCAGAGACCGACAAAGACCAGGTCGCGCTCGACCTTCTCGGCTGTCAAGTCATCTCCCGCCGGCACTTCGCCCAGGGGACGCACGGCCGCGGCCAGCACGCGCAGCGCGTTTGACGCCAGGCCTGTGTTGATCTCAGCGATACGGCGGCGATCCGCTTCCGTGAGCGGCATAATCCTGCCGTCACGATAGATGCGCGTGCACAGGCCCAGCACTAAATCAGGCGCGCCTTTGACGATGGCGAGATGCGAGTGCCCCCCCAGGAGCTCTTGCCGGCGAGCCCTTTCTGTCGAGAACCGGGACTCGCGCAGGTCGTGGATGGTGGTCATCCGTTTGCGATCCGAGTCGAAGGGTATCTCGGCGACGCGCGGCAAGTCGCGCTCGACCTCGTCGCGCCAGAAGCCGGCCTTAGCTGCCGCGACGACCAGCGCGCCCTCGGTCGGATCGCCGACCATGCGCCAGTGCGCCTTGCCGTCAGCCTCCTCCGAGGCGGGTGCGGTCTTGTTCAGCTCGAGCTTGGCGTCGTTGCAAAGCATGCCGCCGCGCAACAGCAGGTTGATCCCCGGATACTCGGTGGCATCGACAGCCCGTTCCGCCTCATCATCTCCCTCGCGGAACTCCCCCTCCGGCGCGTAGCCCTCGCCAATGACGCTCAGCAGCGTGTCATCGGCGTAGACCTCCACGACCGTCATCGCGTTCTGGGTCAGGGTGCCGGTCTTGTCGGAGCAGATGGCGGTAGCCGAGCCGAGCGCCTCGACCGCGGGCAGCCGGCGCAGCAGCGCGTGGCGCTGCACCATCCGCTGCATGCCCAGCGCCAGACAGATCGTAACCACCGCCGGCAGCCCCTCAGGAACGGCGGCGATCGCCAGGCTGATCGCCACGATGAAGAATTCCAGCGCCTTCTCCACCAGAGTCACGCCCGGCTCAGGGTTCAGCAGGTAGCGGCCCATGCCGATCACGAAGACCAGGGCGCAGATCGCCAGCGCAGCCACCCCCAGCGTGCGCCCCAGTCCGTCGAGCTTGCGCTGCAACGGCGTCGGCTCTGTCTCGAAGCTCTGGATCATCTCGGCGATCTTGCCGATCTGTGTCTGCATGCCGGTGGCGACGACCAGGCCGCGTCCCCGGCCATAGGTGACAATGGTGCTGCTGTAGGCGCTGTTTTTCCGGTCACCTAACGAGGCGGTTTCTGCGAGGGTGACATTCGCATTCTTCTGCACCGGCTCCGATTCGCCGGTCAGGCTGGCCTCCTCGATTTTGAGGTTGACCGCCTCCAGCAGGCGCACATCAGCGGGCACATAGTTGCCGGTTTCGAGGAACACGATATCGCCGGGCACGAGATCGCGCGCCGGGATCTGCCGGCGGCTTTCGTCGCGCAAGACCTGCGCCTCGGGCGCGGTCATCTTCTTGAGGGCGGCAAGCGCCTCTTCGGCGCGCGATTCCTGGATGACGCCGAGGATGGTGTTCAGCAGCACGATCGCCATGATGGCGATGGCTTCGGCGTAATCGCCCAGCAACAACGAGATGATGCTGGCGACGATGAGGATGATGATCAGGAAGTTCTTGAACTGAGCGAGCAGGCGGGCCCAGAAAGTTGGCCGGGGCGCCTCCTGCAGTTCGTTTGATCCAAAACGTTGCAAGCGGGCTTGTGCTTCGGCGGTGCTCAAACCACGGGTATCTTCGACTCGCAGCGCGACGAGCGCTTCCCCTTCCGAGAGGCTATGCCATGCCGCGGTCGCGATGGTTTGGGGTGTGGCTGGCGCAAGTTGGGCATCCACAGATGTGGGTCTCCTGTTCGGTGTGTGCGTTCTTCGATGTGTGGCATGTACGCACAACCTTACGAGTGTATGCACGTCCGAGGGTTTTCGCCATGAGCGGGGTCATACCGGTGAAAACGTAGGTGCGAAGCATTCCTGGTGATCCGTGGTCATACACGCTGGTGCTTTGTATCCGTAGCCACCGCTAACGATGAATTGTGGTGGGAATGCTTCGCCCCTACTCAGGCCAGCCCTACCGCTTCCTGGTCCAAACGGTCGAAGAACATGCGCAGGAACGCCTCTCTTTCGGCCGCGATGGCGCGTGCCGTAGCGGTGTAAAGTCGCTCCGAAATGCGGTCGAGCTTGTAGACGAATTCGTGGCTGGGCGTGTAGGCCGCGCCGAGCGTCTTCGGTTGGCTCACAGCGGCGCCGTCCTCCGTTGCGATGTTGCGCCAGGGCGTGTTCCAGAGCGCGCTGCCGTGCTCCCCCGCGTATGCGAACGCACGCGCCACGCCGATTGCGCCGGTGATGTCGAGCTTATCGGCATCGAACACAGCCTGCGCCTCCAGCGTGGCTGGGGCCGGCCCGGCGCGGAAGCGGTGCGCCTCGATGGCGTGCGCCACCGCCTCCGCGAATTCCGGCGGCTGATCGGCCAGGAGCTCTCGTGCGCGCACTGCCCCGCGCTGATGATGATCGGCCCGGCCACTGCTCTCGGCGATGTCGTGCAGCAGCGCGGCCGTGCGGACGACTGCCAGATCAGCGCCTTCGGCCGCGGCGATGCGCTCGGCCAGCGCGGTCACGCGTAACACATGCTCGAAGTCGTGGCTGCTCCCACCATCGGTGTAGAGCGCGCGGGCAGTTTCAGCGGAGATGGGTGCGTTCATGATTCTATCGATTCATCCTGGTGTGTTCGTAGGGGCGAAGCATTCCTTGCCGTAGATCACCGGTATCTGTGTTGTGGATGCAAGATGCCATCGTGCATGCCCCCAAATGCGCTCAGGAATGCTTCGCCCCTACAGATTCTCGATCTGCACCGGCTCGACCGGATCGGCGAGGTCGAAGCCGAAGATGCGTGAATAGAAATAGAGTTCGGCTTCCATCGCGCGCTTGATGTTCTCCGCCTTGCGGAAGCCGTGCTGCTCCCCCGCGAATGGCACATACGCCACCGGCAAGCCTTTCGCTTTCACGGCCGCGAACATCTTTTCGGCCTGGCTTGGCGGCACGACCTTGTCCTCCAACCCCTGGAGCAGGATCATCGGTGTGGAGAGGCGCTCGGTGAAGTGGATGGGCGAGCGCGCGATATAGAGATCGCGGCGCGCCGGATATGGCCCGACCAGCCGGTCGAGATAGCGCGACTCGAACTTGTGGGTGTCGGTCGCCAGCGCTTCCAGGTCGCTGACGCCGAAATGGCTGGCGCCCGCGCGAAACACATCGCGGAAAGTGAGCGCAGCCAGCGTGGTGTAGCCGCCGGCGCTGCCGCCCCGGATCGCGAGCCGCGTTTCGTCGGCGAGACCCTGCGCCACCAGATAGCGCGCGCCGTTGA
>JALOOE010000375.1 GCA_025454565.1 Anaerolineae bacterium | reverse complement strand
CGAGCGCCGGGATGTCCTCCAGGATCGTCTTGAGCAGCGTCGTCTTGCCTGCGCCGTTGGGGCCGATCAGCGCCACGCGATCGCCGCGCCGGATCTCGACGTCGGGGCAGGCAAAGAGCGGCCGATCGTAGCCCACCACCAGGTCCTTCGTCGCCAGCACCAGATCGCCGGAGCGGATGGTGGTGGTCAGCCCCAGGCGAATGCTGCGATCGCCGTCGGGGCGCTCGATGGCCTCGTCGCGCAGGAAGCGCTCCAGCCGGGTGCGGCGGCCTTGGGCCTCGCGGGTGCGCTGGCCCGCGAGATTGCGGCGGATGAACTCCTCGGTCTTCTCGATGAACTCCTGCTGCTCTTCCCATTCCCGCCGCTGGCGCTCACGGCGCATTTCCCGCTGAAGGTGATAGGCGCTGTAGTTGCCGCGGTAGGCATCCAACCGGCCGTAGTTAACTTCCCAGATGCGCGTGGCGACTTTATCCAGGAAGTAGCGGTCGTGGGCGACGATCACCAGGGCGCCCTTCCAGTGCACCAGCGCATCTTCCAGCCACTCGACCGCTTCCAGGTCGAGATGGTTCGTCGGTTCGTCCAGCAGCAGCAGGTCAGGCTCTTGCAGCAGCAGTTGGGCGAGCAGTGCGCGGGTGCGTTCCCCACCGCTTAAATGCGCCAACTGCTTGTCGTGCTCGTCCTCGTTGAAGCCCAACCCGCCCAACACCTGGCGGATGCGGATCTCATATGCATAGCCGCCGGCCACCTCGAACGCAGTCTGTGCGTGGCCGTATTCCTCGAGCCGCGCGGCGTAGTCGTCATCAGCGCGCGCGGCCGCCTCGGCCAGCCGATGCTCCAGCTCGGTCAGCGCCTCGCCCTGGGCGCGCAAACCGTCGAAGACGGCCAACATCGCCTCGTGCAGCGTCATCCCGCGCGCCGGTGGCGGATCCTGCGGCAGATAGCCGACCGTCAGCCCGCGCTTGCGAAAGATATCGCCCGCGGTGGACGTGTCGATGCCCGCGAGGATGCGCAGCAGCGTGGTCTTGCCCGCGCCGTTGGGGCCGACCATGCCGATGCGGTCGCCTTCTTCGATGCGCAGGTCGATACCGCCGAAGACATCGAGCGCGCCATAGGCCTTGCTGAGGCCGGTAGCAACTAACAGAGACATCGCAACAGAGTTACTCCAAAGATGCGCGCCATTATACCACTGACGAAGGGTGAAAGACGAATGACGGAGGGGCGAGGCAAAAAGCAGCAAATCTGCAAGTCAGCAAAGGGCGAATGAGCGAATGGCGAATCAGCGAATCAGTGTGGGGTGGGTGGGAGGCGGGTGAGCTTTGCCTGGGGTGCGGGTCTGGGGTACAATCGCGGCCATGTCTCGTGCGTCGTTTCGTCTTTTGTGGGCGCTGCGGATTTTGGCGCTTGGTGTCATCGCGTTGGCCCTCGCTGCGCCGCTGTTTCGCGAAGATACTGCCTGGGGACTCTGGCCGGCCACCTATCTGCCGCCGGTGTGGCGTTGGACGCTTGCGCTGCTCGCAGCAGGGGTGACGCTCTTCGGCGACCGCGTGCCGACCGGCTGGCTGCGGCGCGTGCGCTTCGGTGCGCCGTGGACGCGGTTGGCGATCGCACTGCTGTCGGTAATCCCGTTCTATCTGTTCCGCATCCAGCATCTGCGCTGGGGCGACGCCTACATCCTGATCCACGCTATCCCGCATCCCCAGGCGCGGCTGACCTACACCTGGCAAGCGCCGCTCGACCTCTTTCTTCACGCCAAAGCCTGGGCGCTGGGCAATCGACTGTTCGGCTGGCCCGACCCCACGCCGGTCTACTGGCTCATCAGCGCGGCCGCCGGGGTGGTCTTCGTCTGGCTGCTGCTGGGGCTGGCGCACTGGCTGGGACGGGATCGCACCGAGCGTTTCCTGCTGGTCGGCCTGGTCGCCAGCCTGGGACTGATGCAGCTCTTCTTCGGCTACATCGAAAATTACACGCTGATGACGGTCGGCGTCCTGATCACGATCTGGCTGGCGCTGCGCGCACAACGCGGCGAGATCGCGCTGGTCTGGCCTGCGACCGCGCTGGCGCTGACCCACGCGTTCCACCCGTCCACGATCATCCTGGCGCCGAGCCTGCTCTACCTCGCGCGGCAGATCCGCCACACTGCTGGGCCGGAACCCCAAGGTTTCGGCTTGCGCGCCCACACATCTTACAAGCGCTTGTTGCTCCAGATCGCCATCCCCTATCTGCTGGTCTTGATCGGTATCTTCGCCTTCATGACGGCGGGCGGGCATGGGCTGGCTGCGCTGCTGGGCTCCGATGCGCCGGGCGGCGGCGATCGCAGCTGGCTCGTGCCGCTGGTGCAGACGAGCACGCGTTGGGAGCATTACACCATGTTCTCGCTCGGCCATCTGCTGGATATCACCAACGGACAACTGCTCGTCGCGCCGGTGATCTGGCCGGGGCTGCTGCTGGCGTTTGCGTTCGCCGGGCCGCGCGTGCCTCGCCGCGACGGGGCGTTTCGCCTGCTGCTGCTCATGTCGCTGCTCTATCTGCTGTTGACCTTGACCTGGAATCCCGATTACGGCGGTAAGCGCGATTGGGATCTGTTCGCACCGGCGGCATTGCCCGTCGCGATCCTCTTCGGCTATGTGCTGGCACGCGCACTGCCGGAGCGGAACGCATTGCGCGGCGCCGGTTGCGCGCTGATCGCCGCGCAGGCGCTACACACCGTGATGTGGATTTACCAGAACACGTTGCCGTGGGCGCCGGGGTGACGAAAGACCAATGACGAAAGACCGAAGACGAAAGACCGAAGACGAAAGACCAATGACGAAAGACCAATGACGAAGCGGCGCCTTTCGTCCTTCGTCTTTGGTCCTTCGTCTCATCGCTCTGGCCGGTCTCTGACCGAGCCAATGAGCCGACCGATTTGCTGACTTGCTGACTTGTTGATTTGTTGATTTGCCGCTGTGCCGATCACGCCTAAAGCCAACCTGCTCCGTGTGCTCTATCGCGCCGAGCCCGACCACGTGCCGTGGGCCGGTGAAGGGGCGCTGCGCCTGGTCGATCATGCCGGGCGCAAGCCGCCGCGGTCCGGGCCCGACGAGTGGGGCGTCACGTGGGC
Source organism: Anaerolineae bacterium (assembly GCA_025454565.1). Taxonomy (GTDB): domain Bacteria; phylum Chloroflexota; class Anaerolineae; order CG2-30-64-16; family CG2-30-64-16; genus JALOOE01. The sequence continues at coordinate 738 of JALOOE010000375.1, read as the reverse complement.
GCCGCTGCCAACGTCATACCAGGTAGGCGCGGGCGAACCGGCCGAATCCTACCCGGTGGCGCATCCGGCCAGCACGGCCGCCGAGGCGTTGGCGTTACCCGTCCCGGATCCGGCCGCGCTGGGGCTGTTTGACGGTCTGCTGGATGGGGTCGATCGATCGGCGACGCTCGTCGTGGGGCAGCACGGCGCCGGGCCGTTCGACCGGTTCGGCCAGTTGTTGGGGATGCCCGCCGCCATGATTGCGCTGTTGAGGGAACCGGATGTCAGCGCAGACGTCATGAATGGTGTCGCCGGGTATCATGTCGGCATCGCGCACGGCTATCTGGCTGCGGGCGTCGAGGCGGGGTGGCTGGCCGACGACTACGCCGGGGATGGCGGGCCGCTGATCAGCCCCGCGCTCTGGCGGAAACTGGTGTTGCCGGCCATTATGCGGGTCATCGCCGTGTATCGGGAGGCCGGCGCGCCCGTCTTCTTCCACACCTGCGGGCGGGCTGAGGCATTCATCCCCGACCTGCTTGATGCCGGGGTCACGGCGTTCAACCTGCAAAGCGACCGGTGCGATCTGGCTCGCCTAAGGACGCACTTCGGCCGGCGGATCACCTTCTACGGCGGCGTGCCGAGCGATCTCATGCTGCGCGGCTCGCCCGATCAGGTGCGCGAGACCGCGCGGCACGCGATGCGGTCGCTGGGCGGCGAGGGCGGCCTGATCCTGGCGCCCGATCAGCCGCTCGCCTTCCC
>JALOOE010000374.1 GCA_025454565.1 Anaerolineae bacterium | reverse complement strand
CACCACAGCGTGATCTACCCCGGCTTCGACAACATCGTGGTGCGGCGGCCCGGCGTGGGCCGCGTGCTCAAGCGGGGTCTTTACGCGCTGGAGCACACGCCACTGCAGGCGTTCGGGCTGAGCCATTTCCTGGTATTGGAGCGGATATGACACGTTTGCACCTGCTACGGTTTGCCAGCATGACCAAATCCTGCTAGAATAATCATCGTAGACGGGGGGTGGAGGTTGCACCCCCCGTTATTTTGCCCAGGGAACTGACGGCGCGCTCGCGCAGTCATATAGATATACGGCAGGAGCGAACCACAGAGGCACGGAGAGCACGGAGACAGAGAGAAGAAATAGAGAAAACTCCGTGTCCGCTGTGTCTCCGTGGTAGATTCTCCCGCCAGTATCAACCTGAGCGCATGGAGCACAGTCTCTTAACCATGACTCGCACACAGCAAATTCAGCGTTGGCGCCGCTATCGCCGGGCGAAGGGCGGGCCGCGCATCGGCAGATGGCTGGTGATCTTCGCCGTCGCAGTGGTGGCGGCGAACGTGATTGCCGTGTTCACGTTGGCCTTTGGCGCGGTGACCTCGGTGGCGGCGGTCTACTCGTATTTCGCCCAGGGCCTGCCCGATCCGAGCGCGATCCAGACCGAGCAGGTCAAGTACGAGACGGTCAAGATCTACGACCGCACCGGCCAGCATCTCCTCTACGAATCGATCGACCCGCGGCCCTTCCGCGGCGACCGCACCTATCTGCCCATCGACCAGATTCCGGAGATGGTGCGCGACGCGACCATCGCGCTGGAGGATCGTTCGTTCTACGCTAACATCGGCGTCGATCTGCGCGGTCTGGGCCGCGCGTTCGTCTCCAACGTGCGCGGGCAAAACGTCCAGGGCGCCAGCACGATCACGCAGCAGATGGTCAAGATGGTGCTGATCGATCCGCGCGAACGCTACGAGCGCTCCTACGCCCGCAAGATCAAAGAAGCCATCATGGCAATCGAGATCACCCGGAAGTATCCGGGCAAGGCGGGCAAGGATCGTATTCTGGAGTGGTACCTCAACTACAACTTCTACGGCAACGCGGCATACGGCATCGAGGCGGCGGCGCGCGTCTATTATGACAAGACAGTGGCCGACCTGACCCTTGACGAGATCGCGGTGCTGGCGGCGATCCCACAATATCCCGGCCTGAACCCGATCCAGGAGCCAGGGGACGCGTATCGACGCCAGCGTAAGGTGCTGAACGCCATGCTGGACGCGGGCTACCTGACCCAGGCACAGGTGGAAGCGTCCACGCGCTACTTCAACACCCGGCTGCTCAACGAACTGGTGAAAGACGGCCATCTGAGCGAGACGGATGTGCCGTTGGTGGCGATGGGGGATAAGCCGGCGACCGCACGGGCGCTCAACGCGCTGGTCAAGGCCGACTACATCTCGCAGACGGAAGCGGACGCCGCCAAGAAGCTGTCCGGATCGCTGTGGCAATACGTGCGCGAATCGGCCGAGCAGCGCTACGAGGTGCCGCCCGATGCGCCGCACTTTGCGCTCAACGTCCTCCAGCAGTTGCAGGATCAATATAACACGCCGGAACAACCCTTCTACATCTGGGAGAACGGCCTCAAGGTCTACACGACGCTGGATTGGGACCTGCAAATGCACGCCGAGTGCGCGGCCCGCAGCCACATCGCGTCGATGCGCCGGCAAACTCCGAAGCCGTGTCAGAACGGCATGGAGAACTTCCCGTCCATCCCGCAACTCGCGCAGCCCGGCTATTCGTTCGACCACGAGGTGACGAACGCCTCGGTCGTCGCCATCCGGCCTAACACCGGCGAGGTGCTGGCGATGGTGGGTAGTCTCGACTACTTCGATAAAGCCATCGACGGCCAGGTGAACGTGGCGTTGGCCTCGCGGCAGCCCGGCTCCTCCTTCAAACCGTACACCTATCTGGCTGCGTTCGATACGGGCAATTTTTCGCCATCCAGCATGGCGATGGATGTGCGCACGGTCTTCCCCGATCCGGGCAACCCGCCCTACACACCGGAGAACTACGACCGCAAATATCACGGGCCGCAAACGCTGCGTCAGGCGCTGCAACGCTCCTACAACATCCCGGCCGTCTGGCTGATGCAGCAGGTCGGCATCTCCAATGTGATCAAGAAGGCGCGGCAACTGGGCCTGAACAGCCTGAATCGGGAGCTCAACTCCTACGGCTTGAGCCTGACCCTGGGCGGCGGCGAGGTGGCGCTGGTCGATCATACCTACGCGTTCAGCGTCTTCGCCAACAATGGAGTGATGGCCGGCAAGCCCGTGCCCTCGGAGCGCCAACGTCCCGGCTATCGCAAGCTCGATCCGGTCTACGTCCTCCAGGTGCAAGATAAAGATGGCGCCGTGCTGGACGAATATCGGCAGCCGAACACCGAGCAGGTGGTGAAGCCGGCCACCAATTATATGTTGGTCAATGTGCTGACGGATCCCGCGCCGCGCTCCGGCGTCTTCGGTACAACATCACAATATCTCGTGCTGCCCGACCGTCCGGTGGGCGCCAAGACCGGCACAACGAACAGCTTTGTGGACGGCTGGACCCTCGGCTTCACGCCGCAGTTGGCCGTCGGCGTGTGGACGGGCAACAGCGACAACAAGCCGATGAAGCTGTCCGACGGCTCGATCACCGCTGCGCCGATCTTCAACTCGGTGCTGAAGAAGGGGATGGAGGGGCTGCCGGTCCAGAATTGGACGCAGCCGCCCGGTCTGGAGCGCGTGACGGTCTGCTCTCCGTCCGGCCTGCTGCCGACGCCGGACTGCAAGGGCAGCATAACGGATCTCTTCCTGGCCGGCAAAGCGCCCAAGCTGCAAGACAATTGGTACCAGGCGGTCGACATCAACCGTGAGAACGGCAAGCGCGCCTCGGTCTGCACGCCGCCGGAATTAGTCGAGCGACGGACTTATGAGGTCTACCCGTCCAACGCGGCCGACTATGTGCGCGCCAACGGCATCCCGCAGCCGCCCACCGAGATCGACGGCCCATGCGGCGGCCAAGAAGTGGCCGGCGATGTGGCGATTGGCGAGCCGTGGATCGGCGCGCGGCTCAAGGGACGAGTGCCGATCAAGGGTAACGCGCGCGGCGGCAACTTCCGCGCCTACAAGGTCGAGGTCGCCGCGGAGTCGAAGCCAAACGAGTGGACCCCCATCGGCGGCGAGCATGGCAATCAGGTGAGCAACGGCGAGCTGGAGTGGTGGGATACCGCCGGCTTCGAGGGGCTTTACACGTTGCGTCTGACTATGCTTGGCAACGACGGGAGCGCGCAGACCAATGATATCAAGGTCGTGGTGGATAACACGCCGCCCACGGTCGAAATCGTCCATCCGAAAACCGGTGACCGCTATGTAATGGAAGACGACGAGATGGTCAGCATCACCGCGGATGCGCAGGATGCCTGGGAGATGGATCGCGTCGAGTTCTACCTCGACAACACGAAGCTTGGCGAGAGCACCGTGGCGCCTTACAGCCTGCGCTGGACGATCACGATGTCCGACGTGATGCCGGCGCTCGGCCCGAAGATCACCGAGATGCGTCCTATCACCAACCCCGACGGCACCATTGGCCTGCAAGAAGTGATCATCCAGGAGACCAAGGTCGAGGACTATACGCGACCGGACGGCAGTAAGGGCAAGCGCACGATCTGGATCACTGAATCGGGCCGCGGCGCGATCATCGATTCGGGCGTGGTGACCGAAACTCACACCATCAAGGTGAAGGCGTTCGATCGCGCCGGCAACGAAGTCGAGAGCAGCGTTCGATCGCGCCGGCAACGAAGTCGAGAGCAAGCCGGTCACGATTTGGGTGGGACACAAGCCGAAACAGCCCAAGCCCACGAGTTGGCTGGAGCCGCTGATGGCCGACGAAAGACGAAGGACGAAGGACGAAGAGCCGCCGACGCCTTCTGCGATCGGGGCTCGACCGCCGGTTGCCTTTCTACGCTCTTCGGTCAATGATCACGCCACAGGGTCTGGTTGACGCAACGCCATCGGCGCGCCATCTGCTATCTGCCAGTCGCTTATACGCATTTTGCTGATTTGTTGACTTTCTGATTCCTATGCCACGCATCCTGATCACAAACGACGACGGCTACCAGGCTCCGGCTCTGGCGGCCCTGGCGCGCGCACTGCGCGAGGTCGGCGAGGTTGTCGTCTTTGCGCCCGACCACAACTGGTCGGCTGCGGGACACACCAAGACAATGCACAAGCCGTTGCGCGTGAATCCGGGCAGCCTGCCCGACGGG
>JALOOE010000373.1 GCA_025454565.1 Anaerolineae bacterium | reverse complement strand
CCGGTCCAGAAACCCTGCACTGGGCTGTCGCTGCAACGTACCTCGCGCTCACCCCATTGATGGGGCGCTGCTGATGTAGCCCGGTCGGTTTATCGCCGGACGGGCTGGCTTGCCGGGTTACCTCACGGTCGCGCCGGGCCGCCATCCGGCAGACGGGTCTGCGTCCAACCCTCGACCCAATCCTGGCACGGATACTTCGCCGCCAGCTTCTCGTCGATGTCGATGCCCAGGCCGGGCTTGTCGTTGGGGTACATATAGCCGTTGCGCACCACGGGCAGGCCGGGGAACATCTCGTAGACCAACTCGTTGAAGCGGCACCATTCCTGGATGCCGAAATTCGGCGCCCAGAGGTCGAGGTGCAGGTTCGCTGCGTGGCCCACGGGCGAGGTGTCGCCGGGGCCGTGCCAGGCAGTGCGCACGCCGAACATGTTCGCCGTCGCGGCCACATGGCGCGCCGGCGTGATCCCGCCCATCTGGCTGACGTGCATGCGGATGAAGTCGATCAGCCGGTCGGTGATCAGCGGGAGCCACTCGTGCGGGCTGTTGAACAGCTCGCCCATCGCCAGCGGCGTGGCGCATTGGGCGCGCATCATGCGGAACCAGGCGATATCCTCCGGCGCCAGGCTGTCCTCCAGGAAGAAGAGCCGGAATTGCTCGACATCTTTGGCGAACTGTACCGCGTCGATCGGGCTGAGCCGCTCGTGGATGTCGTGGAGCAGCTCCACTTCCTCGCCGACCGCGCCGCGCACGTGCGCCATCATGCGCAGCATGTTGCGCATATAGCCGCGCGGGTCGAAGTATGCGCCGTCGGGCGCGCCATCCGGCTTGGCCAGCGCCGCGCCGCGGCCGCCATAGCCGCCCATCTGGATGCGGATGTAGCGATAGCCTTCCGCCATGAATTTGCGGACGTTGTCCTCGACCTCTTGCGGCTCGCGACCGTCGGCGTGGGTGTAGACCGCCGCCGCCTCCCGGCATTTGCCGCCCAACAGATCGTAGACCGGCATCCCGGCCATCTTCCCCTTGATGTCCCACAGCGCCTGGTCGATGCCGGAGATGGCGTTGTTCAGCACCGGGCCGTTGCGCCAGTAGCCGTTGACCATCGCCATCTGCCAGATCTCCTCGATGCGGGAGACGTCGCGACCAAGCACGAACGGCTTGAGGTGCCCTTCGAGCGCGGCGACGACCGCGTGGAAGCGCTGGGTGAAGGTCGCGCAGCCCAGGCCATAGAGCCCCGGCTCCGAGGTGATGAGCTTGACGATGACCAGCCGTTGGCCGGACGGCTGGGTGGTGATGACCTGGACATCCCGGATGGTGACAGGTTGGGTCATGGCTAATCCTCCTTGTGACGTCGTTTTTGCAGCGCACGCCATCCTGATATCTGGATCTGTCACGCGTGCTGATAGGATGATACCGCGTTTCTTCAAAAACGTGATATAATGACAGGTGCTATCGTCATGGATGCGAAGGTAGGCGCTACGATGAAGTTCCGACCCTTGCGGAACACCATTCTCTTGACGCTGATGCTCGCGATGCTACTGTGGATCGCAGCCTGTGGGGGCAGCCCTGCCGCTACGAGAACACTCGCTCCCACTGCGACACAGCCGCAGCCGGGAGTCCAGCCCACATCTCTGCCGCCGCCTGCGCTCCCGACCGCGTTGCTTCCGACCACGTCGCCTGCGACGGCAACGATCCCTCCGACGCACACAGCGATTCCACCCGCGACAGCTACGGCGTCGCCGACAGCCACAGCGACCAGCGCACCATCCGCAACTCCTACGATAGCGCCGACCCAGAGGCCGAGCGCAACCCCGACACCCGCGCCCCACGCCATCGTGACCAGCGAGACGCTGAATGTGCGCTCCGGGCCGGACACGCAATTCGAGGCGGTGACGCGCTTGGCTCGCGGGGACGCGTTGACCGTGGTCGGCCAATCGGACGGCTGCGCCTGGCTGAAAGTGTTGACCGCCCAGGGCTTGCTGGGCTGGGTGGCGCGTCAGTCGGGCGGGACCGAGTTGGTGAAGCTTACCCTGCCCTGCGCGGAGATCCCGGAGTTTAGCGTGCCTACGCCAACGGCGCGTCCGCGGCCTCCCACACATACGCCGCAGCCCACGCCGACAGCGCGCCCGCTGCCTCCCACGCAGCCCCCTGAGGCTCGGCCTCAGCCGACGGTGCCGCCCCCACCTCTGCCACCACCGCCTGTGCGGCAGCCTGCTCCCAAACAGCCGCCACCGCCACCGCAACCGGGAGCGCCCGCCGATAGGGGCTGCTACCTATTTCAGAATTCCATGGGCGCCGAGTTGAACGTCATGCTCAGCGGCTCCAGCGGCTGGCAGGACAGCTTCAAGATTCGGGCGAATGGCGAGCATGTATCCTGTATGGCCCCGGAAAGCTACAACTACACCATCGACGCTCCGGCGCCCTGGGCCGCTATCGGTGGCTCGCTTGTTGTGCGGGCCGGAAGTCATATCCGCTTCCCGCTCCAAGGGGCGGTCATGAAAGGGTTAGCACAATTCCGCAGTTGACACCTGGCCTCAGCCGTGGTATTCTCCCGCCACATCGTGAGGCGCTGCTTTTCAGCGGAAACCGGCGTCTCCCATATTCAAAAAGGCTGTGATGGAGAGAGTACGGGGTCAGGCGCAGTCCAGAGAGCGGCGTGTGGGGCTGTGAGCGTCGCCTGCGTTCCCCCGGAAGGACACTCCGGAGCTGCGGGGTCGAGCCTATCTAGGCGCTCACGAATTACGCGAATTACCACGAATCTGTCGAACGGCATCCCGTGGAATCCGTGAAATCTGTGTCCCAAGACGGGGGTAGATCCAGGCCGGCGCCTCCCGTTACGAGGCCAGGTCGTTGCAGACCGCTAAGGTCGTGGTCGTGAGATCGCGGCAAACCAGGGTGGCACCACGAGCGCGCTCCTCGTCCCGGATGGACGGGGGGCGCGTTATTGTTTGACGAAAGACCAAAGACCAATGACGAAGGAAAGCAGCTTCGTCTTTGGTCCTTCGTCCTTCGTCTATCAGCGTGGGAGGTCACATGGAACGTATCTACACCACTCAAATCGGGGAGCACGTCGGCGAGCAGGTGCGGTTGGCCGGCTGGCTGCATACGCTGCGCCGGCTGGGCGGCATCAACTTTCTGGTGCTGCGCGACGTGCGAGGCACCGCGCAGATCGTGGTCGACACGCCTGAGGCGCTGGCTGCGCTCGACGGACTGCTGCCGGAGAGTGTGCTGTCCATCGAGGGCATGGTGGTTGCCGAGCCGCAGGCGCCCGGCGGGATGGAAGTGCGCTCGCCGATCATCGAAGTGCTTTCGCCCGTACGCGAGCCCGCGCCTATCAGCCTGAACAAGCCGGCGCTGAAGACGAGCCTGCCGGTTTTCCTCGATCACGCGGTCATCGGTCTGCGCCATCCGCAGAAGCGCGCGCTGTTCCGCCTGTCGGCGGGCATCATGGCCGGTTACCGGGCGACGCTGAACGGCCTGGGGTTCACCGAAATCCAGACTCCGAAGCTGGTCGCCTCGGCGACCGAAGGTGGCGCGAACGTCTTCGCCGTGAAGTATTTCGAGCGGACGGCCTATCTGGCGCAAAGCCCGCAGTTCTACAAGCAGATCATGGTCGGCGTCTTCGAGCGGGTCTACGAGGTCGGCCCGGTCTTCCGCGCCGAGCCGCACGATACGATCCGCCACATCAACGAGTACGTCAGCCTCGATCTGGAGATGGGCTTCATCCGCAACCATCTGGATGTCATGGCGGTGCTGACGCAGGTTGTGGCGGGCATCATCGGCCATCTGAAGACCGCCCACGCGCCGGAACTGGCGCTGTTGGACGTGAAGCTGCCCGCAGCGCCAGCG
>JALOOE010000372.1 GCA_025454565.1 Anaerolineae bacterium | reverse complement strand
GTCGATGGCGATTTCGGCTACGGCTTTCTTGGCGCGTGCCTTAACCTGTTCCCACTCCAGCGTGCCGAGCCGGTGGAGCGACGGCGAGCCTTCGCCCGGCCCCACGAAGCGCGCCAGCCGGTCGGCCTGATGGACGGGCACGTAGAGTTGATCGCCTTGGGCGTATTCGACTTGCAGGTACTCCCGCTCGGTACCATCCAGGGTCATCTTGAGCAGGCCCTTGAACCGGCCGATGCCGTGCTCGATGTGCACCACGCAATCGCCGGGCTTGACGTCTGCGAAAAAGACCTCAGGCGCCAGCGCGCGCGTCCGTTGCGGACGCCGCGGCTTCGGCTTGCCCCAGCCGAAGAGCTCGGCATCGGTGAGGAACCAGAGGGATGATGAATGATCAGTGATGAACGATGAATCCGCGCCTTCGGTGCTGCATTCATCATTCATCATTCTGCATTCCAGTTTCCAGCCCTCGTCCATCACCCCCTGCACGACCGTGAGACCCGGCGGCGGCGGTGTGACGACCTGCTCGACCGGCGCGATCGCGTGGCGGGCCTCGTCGAAGATCTCGGCCAGACGCGGGGCTTGGCGGCTGATCAGCACAACCGTGGCGCCCTCGTGCAGGCCGCGCTCCACCTCGGCAACCACAGTGCGCACCTGGCCGCCGAACCGCGGGCCGGCGAGGAACGCGCGCGCCAGCGGCGAATCTACCGATGCAGCCCACCCGTCCATCGTCGAGTTGCCCAGAAGCAGGGGCGAGCGGTCAACAGCCGCTTGCCGCAGCGTCGTCATCGCGAAATAGGGCGGCAGCACGCCTGCCGGAAGATCGCCGGCGATCGTCAGGTCGCGCAACAACTGATCAGCCTGCCCGCCCAGATCGGCCAGAGCTGCCAGCAGCTCCGCCGCGTCGTCGATCAGCAGCAGGCCGGAAGCCGGCAGGTAATCGAGCAGGCTGGCAGGCTGGGAGTAGAGATAGGGTAGCCACCACTCCAGGTTGCGAAACCCGCTGCCCTGGACGAGCTGCTCGATCTCGCGCTCGTACTCGATGCGCGCAGGCGGATGGCAGGGCGTGAGATCCAGGCTGTGCAGTCGGTCATGCACGCGTTCGCCCAGCCTGGGCAGCGCCTCGCTCGCGGGCCCGATCTGCGCCTGCTCGACGCGCACCAGTGTACGCTGAGTCGACGGATCAAACGTCCGCAGGCTGTCGATCTCATCGCCGAAGAGCTCGACGCGCAGCGGCTTGCGGAGATTGGCCGGCCAGATATCCACGATGCCGCCGCGGCGGCTGAATTGCCCCGGCGCCTCGACCACCGCGGCGGCTTCATAGCCCCAGCCCACCCATTGCGCCAGTACCTTGTTGAGATCGAAGACCTGTCCGGGACGAATCGGCCGCAGCGCGCCGCGCATCTCGCGCACGGGGAGCGTCATCTGGATGAGCGCGCGCGCCGACGCGACGACGATGGGGGATTGTGGATTGCGGAGCGCGGATTGCGGATTGCCCTCCGGTGATGCTTCAATCCGCGCTCCACGATCCGCAATTGTCAATAGGTTCACCAGCCCTTCCAGCCGGCGCTGGCGCGTCTCAGGCGCCCACGGGATGCGTTCGTAGGGGAGAGCATCGGGGTCGGCGAAGAAATGGACGGGGTATTCATCGGGCAGCCACACACGCAGATCGTCCACCCACTGGCGCGCGCGACCGCTGCGCGCGGTCACCACGACCAACGGTCGATCCAGCGCGCGTGCCAACATCGCCACCAGGTAGGGTCGGGCGGCGTGATGGATCCCCAACGGCTTGGCCGGCACACTGGCGCCAGCCGTTGCCAGGCTGTCCGCCAGCTCCCGAAAGGCCGGGAGGCGTTCACCGAGTTCGAGAAGACCGGTGAGTTTCATAGTATCTGACCAATGACGCTGGCCCAATGATGAAAGCCAGGCTTCCGTCTCCCTTGGTCTTTCGTCCTTCGTCTATCGTCTATCGTCAATTGAACTGGTTCATCGCCGCATCGATCCCAAGCGCCAGCCAGGCCTCGATAGCGTCGGCTGCCTTCATGCGCACAAACGCCATCTCTTCTTCCTGTGCGGCGGAGAACGGCTGCAAGACGTAGTCGGCAGGATCCATTTGGCCGGGCGGCCGGCCGATGCCAACACGCAAACGCGAGAAGGCCTCTGTGCCCAGGGCCTGGATGATCGATTTGACGCCCTTCTGGCCGCTCGATCCTCCGTCGGGGCGCAACCGGAGGCGTCCCACGGGCAGGTCGAGATCGTCGAAGACAACCAGGATATCGACGGAAGGGACCTTGTAGAATTTTGCCAGCGGGCCAACCGCCTCGCCGCTGGCATTCATATAGGTGATCGGCTTCGCCAACAACACCCGGCCGCTCCATCCCGCCAGCTTGACCGGCCCTTGCGTCACGCGCGCCCGCTTCTGAGCCTTGTCGAAACGCAAGCGATGACGCGCCGCAAAGAGGTCGAGCACCTGGAAGCCGACATTATGCCGGCTGCGCGCATATTCCGGGCCGGGATTGCCCAGCCCGACGATCATCTTGAGGGGGATAGTCGATGTCGGCGCGGCTTCACGGATCGCGCGCAGGAAAGACAGGTCCATGCTTCACCGGGAACGAGTGGCTGCGTGATACGTGAGGCGTGAGGCGTGAAACGGAGTGCGCAATCGTATTATGCTGCACTCGTCACGTATCACTCTTCATGCATCACGGCCTGATCTTGTGCCAGAGCCACGCCAGCACCGCTTTCACCGCAAAGAAAGCACCCACCACCACGAACAGGCCCACGGTGTAGGTGGCTGCCTGTTGGGCCGCGTCGACGAGGCGCTGTGTATCGAGCAGGCTGCCAGACGAGGACGCGGGTGTCGCCCGCGTTTCGCCGATGAGCGGCGTTGCGGTCGGCGTCGTCTTTGTCTGCACGGTGGGCGTCACAGATCCCCGCGGCAGTTGCACGGTCGGCGCGACGATTGCTACCGTCGGCACGGGAAGCGGTGTGGGCGGCGCCTCGGTCGGCGCCTGGGTGACGGCGGGGGTGGGCGATTCAACCGGGCGGCGGTTGGCGACGATCACCCGTCGCGGATCGCTGTCCGTGTAGTTGCCATCCTGCCGCACCACACGTACCTTCAGCGCATAGGTGCCGTCGGGCAAGCTGCCCGTAGCCCATGTGCCCAGCAGGCCGGCAGGCTGCTGCTGGAAATGCGCATCACCAATGAAGATCCAGGCATTGTCACTGGGCACGGGGGAGGGAGCGTAGTATAACTCGTAGCGCTGAAACTGCGGATGTGTCGCCGAGCCGACGATCTGCACTGTGCCGCGCACGGCGGCATCCGGCTCCGGCTGGGTGATGACCGGCTTGGGGCCTTGGGCGAACGGCGCGGCGAACACCGGCGCCGCCAAACTGACGAGGGCGACGATCAAAACGACTATCGAGAATGGCCGCTTCATGTGCGGATGACCTCTAGCGTGAATTGGGCGTTCTGCTCACAAGCATTGACTATAGCACAGATTGGGACGCTCGCCAAACAAGGAGCGCCAGTGCGATTTGACAGCCAGACAGCAGCCCGGTATAGTGCCTATCACGTTTCACGTTCCCACCATCGCTTCTACAAGGATCATCACCCATGACCGACACCCAAAACAAGCTCTCGCAAATCCGCTCCGTACTCGCCCAACGCGGGCTCGATGCTGTCTTGATCAAGCGCATTGCCAACTTCGCTTGGGCCACCGACGGCGCGGCGAACTATGTCGGCATCGCCGCTGAAATGGGCTCGGCCTCTCTGCTGGTCACACCCGACGCCCAGTATGTGCTCACCAGCAACATCGAAGCGACCCGCATGGCGGCGGAAGAGCCGTTGGA
>JALOOE010000371.1 GCA_025454565.1 Anaerolineae bacterium | reverse complement strand
TAATTGGGCCATACCTCAGGGTGCGAATGCAACTCCAGAAAGGTCGCGCATGAAACCACGCCTTTACATCACTGCTCCGTCTTACGCGATGAAAAATCCCTCAGAGAAATCCAAAACCCTGAAAACCGCCCACACTGGCTGCCGGTCGAGGCGCGCGCCGAGGACATGGCCCGCGCGCTCCAACACGAGATCGTCTGGGCGTTCCGCGGCGGCTACGGCGCGGTGCATCTCGTGCCCGACTTGCTGCGGGCACAGGCCGCGGGCCAGCCGCTGCTGATCGGCTACAGCGACATCACGGTGCTGCATGCCTGCTGGCGCGTGCGTGACTGGGGGCCGGCGTTCTACGGGACTTTGGCCGAGAGCCTGACCGATGCGCGGCAGGCGGCGAGCCTGCTGGCGGCGCTGAAAGGCGAGGCGTACGACTGTTCGTCGGAGATCGAGGCCGCGGCGCGCGTGCTGCGACCGGGTACGGCGGCTGCGCCCCTCTTTGCGGCGTGCCTGGTCGTGTTGGCGAACCTGTGCGGCACCGCGGCCTTCCCCGATCTGCGTGGCAACATCCTGGCGATCGAAGACATCGACGAGCGCCCCTACGCCATCGACTTCGCGCTGCACCAGATGTGGCTGGCGGGCAAGCTGGACGGGATCGCCGGGCTGCTGTGTGGCTCGTTCCACCACCAGGTCGCCGCGGACTACGGCGGTCCGACCGTGGACGAAATCCTGGCCGGTTGGGCCGAGCGGCTCGGCGTACCGGCGATCTGTCGCTTGCCCTTCGGCCACATGGACGACCCGATGGTGCTCCCCGCCGGGCTGCCGGTCGAGATGGCGGCGCACGCAGACGGGAGCTGGCGTCTGCACTGGTCCGGCGGTCAGCCGCTCGTGAGGTGATCGCCGCCAGTCGATCAAGGTGCTTGTATCATGGTTTCTGGATTGGAGGCTTCAGCCGGTTGAGTGCATGACGGTAGCCGCCTGTAGCCTCCAGCTCGATGGCTAATGGAGTAAGCCTCGACGCTCCGGCCGGCCTCTCCACCGAGTCAGCCCCGGCCGCTTTCAACCTTCTACCTGCAACCTTCAACCCGTTACCGGGGGATCGCATGACCCTGGTCTACCTCGCCCTTGCGTGGATCGGCGGCATCTGGCTGGCGCACCAGTTGTGGAATCTGGGCGTGATCGGTTGCGGGACGCCCGGCTGGTTGTTCGGCGCGGGCGCGGGGATCGCAGTGGTCGCCGGGGTGGTGCTGCGACGCAGACCGCAGGCCAGGTTGGCCGCCGCGCTGGCCGCCCTATGCATCTTGGGTGCGGCGCGCTATCAGGCGCAGCCTTTCGCCGCCTGTTTCACACCGGCCGATCTCGCGTTTTACAACGGCACGGACAAACATCCGGTGCGCGCCACCGTGGAGGGTGTGATCGTCGGCTATCCCGATCAGCGCGAGGCGCGCGTCGCGTATCGGTTGCGCGCCGAGCGTCTCACCATCGGCGGGGAGACGCGATCGGCGCGGGGCTATGCGCTGGTGGAGACCGCGCGCTACCCCGAATACGTCTACGGCGACCGGATACGCGCGGCTGGTCAACTGGAGACGCCTCCCACCTACGCCGACTTCGACTACGCCGCCTACTTGAGCGGGCGCGACATCCACACTCTGCTGCGCCGCGGCCGCATCGAGTTGATCGCTCACGACCAGGGCCACTCGTTCCGGGCGGCGCTCTATGGTTTGCGAGCGCGCGGGGCCGCGCTGCTGAATCGCGTCCTGCCCGAGCCGGCGGCCTCGCTGGCGAACGGGATGCTGCTCGGCATCGAGGGCGGCATCCCGCCGGAAGTGGATGCAGCGTTCAAGGCCACGGGGACGACGCATGTGATCGTCATCTCCGGCAGCAACATTGCGCTGCTGACCGGCGTACTGATAGGGCTGTTGGGGCTGCTCGTCGGGAAGAGCCGCGCAGCTTGGCCCACGGTCATCGCGATCGTGCTGTATGTGTTGTTCGTCGGCGCCGATCCATCCGCGTTGCGCGCCGGGGTCATGGGCGTGCTGTATGTGTTCGCCATCGTGCTGGGACGGGCAAGCACGGCCTACGTCTCACTCTGTTTCTCCGCGTTGATCATGACGCTGGTCAATCCGTTGATCGTGTGGGATATCGGCTTCCAGCTCAGTTTCGCGGCGACGCTGGGGCTGATCCTCTTCACGCCGGCGCTCCAAACGCGTTTCGAGCGTTTCTTCACCCTGCGTCTGCCCCAGGCCCCAAATCGATCCCGCTGGCTCCTCGGCTTCCTGAGCACAGGGCTGATCGTGACGCTGGCGGCTCAGCCCCTCACCCTGCCGCTGATTGTCTCTTACTTCGGCCGGCTGTCGGTGGTCGGGCTGGTGGCGAACCTGCTGATCCTGCCCGCGCAGCCGCCGATCATGATCGGCGGTATGATCACGCTGATCGCCGGCCTGATCTGGGAGCTGCTGGGGCAGATCGCGGCGGTCGTCCCCTGGTTTTTCCTGACATACACGACCGCTGTCGTCGAGACGCTGGCTGCGATGCCGTTCGCATCGGTGGACACGAGCGCGCTCGGTCGCGCGCTGGCCGTGCTCTATTTCATCGGCCTGCTGATCGTGTTGCTCATCCGCAGCCGCCCGCGTCTGCGACGCATGCTCCCCATGCGGCGGCGCTTGTTTGCGTTGGGAGCCGTGAGTATTGCGTCCATGCTGGTGCTGGCGACCCTGATCGGACTGCGGCCCGACGGTCAGTTGCATGTGACGTTCGTGCCGGGCGTGGATGGCGAGGCAATTCTGGTCACGACGCCGGACGGCCAGCAGGTTTGGATTTGGGACGGTTGCGGAGATGGCGACGCGCTGTCCACCGCGACGCGTGTCGCGCGGCGTGGCGGGCGGTCGGGGGTCGATGTGGCGATCGGGCCGGATGCCGGGAAGCTGTGGCCCGCGGCCCAGTCGCTCGATCCGGGCCGGACGGCAGCCGGCACGGTGGTGCGCCTGGGCGATGGCGTCGATCTGGTGCGTCTGCCCGCAGCCGATGGCTGGTTGCTGCGCTACGGCGAGTTCACGGCGCTCGTGCCGCCGACGCTCCGCCCTGAGGCGCAGACCGCGCTGCTGGAGAGTACATTGGAAAGCCTCCCCGTCACACTGCTGAAGACCCCCGGCGCGAGCGTCGCATCCTGGCCCACCGCTGCGTTCCTGGAAGCGATCCGGCCGCAGATCATCCTCTGGCCGCGCGACACCACCTACCCGCCCGATGTGGCCGAATGGTTGACCAGCCACGCCTCCTCCCGTGTCGCCGAGGACGCGTTGGTGGAGGTGACCGTGGACGGCGGGCAGGTGGTGGTGCAGCAGCGCAGCGTCGGAGGTAGGAGATAGGCTGCCTCAGCTCAGGCTTCATTGTCCGCCACGCACCGGCCACACGTAGGGGGTGCTAGTGCTCAGTTTCCAGGCGTAGTACCCGACGCCAAAGAACAGGCGCACGGCCCAGGCGTACGACGCGAAGTCGGCGGAGGTAGTACTCGACCAGTAGACGCCGGACCGGACGCCGGTGAATGGCTGAGGCCCAATGCTGTAACAGGCGATTCCGGGGGTGTTTGTCAGGCTAGGCGCGTCAGCACCCGTGCAGCCCAATACTACCGCCTGCGCGATCATTTCTTGCCACTCAGTCTTTGTCGGCAAACGCCAGTCGCCGGGTGAAGAATTGTCCGTCAGGCCGCAGAAGCCCGTTTGCAGCCACGCCGCGGCGCTGTTTGCGGCAGCATAACGTCCGGAGCCAAGACAGCCCGCGTTCTTGAGCCAGATCAGCCCCGTCACCGTGTCCGTCACTGTCCCGTTCTCGCAGTCCACGTAGCGGTTGGTGTCGTCGAAACAGGGGGGCGCCGCACGCAAAGCCAGCGTCTCGGTGATGGTGCTCCGCGTACTATCTGCGCGCAAGCACCAGAACGCCTTTCCGCACTTCACATCCGCCACCGTCACCTGAGCCTTAATCTCGTCCAGTTCATGCGCCGTACCCGTCCCATTCA
>JALOOE010000370.1 GCA_025454565.1 Anaerolineae bacterium | reverse complement strand
CACCTTCGGGCAGCGCGTGCAGAAATGGCAGCCCTTGGGCGGATTGACGGGCGTGGGCACATCCCCTTCCAGGATGATGCGCTGGCGTTTCTCCTCCACCATCGGGTCCGGGATGGGCACGGCGGAGAGGAGCGCCTGGCTGTAGGGATGCATCGGGTTGCGGTACAACTCGTCCCGGTCGCACATCTCCATGATCTTGCCCAGGTACATGACAGCGATGCGATCCGAAATGTGACGCACCACGGAGAGATCATGGGCGATGAACAGATAGGTGAGGTTGAACTGTTCCTGCAGGTCTTCCAGCAGGTTGATGATCTGTGCCTGGATCGAGACGTCCAGGGCGGAGATCGGCTCATCGCAGACGATGAACGATGGGTTCACCGCCAGCGCGCGGGCCACGCCGATGCGCTGGCGCTGGCCGCCGGAGAACTCGTGCGGGTAGCGGTTAATGAAATACGGATTCAGACCGACGACTCGCAGCAGCTCGCGCACCCGCTCCAGGCGCTCGGCTTTGGTGCCGATGTTGTGCACCTCAAGCGGTTCGGAGATGATGCTGCCGACCGTCATGCGTGGGTTCAGCGACGCATAGGGATCCTGTAAGATCATCTGCATCTGCCGGCGCATGGGCCGCAGCTCGTTGTCCTTCAGCTTGACCAGATCCTTACCCTCGAAGAGCACCTCGCCGCCCGTCGGACGATAGAGCTGGAGGATCGCGCGCCCTGTGGTCGATTTGCCGCAGCCCGATTCGCCTACCAGCCCCAGCGTCTCGCCGCGATAGACGTGGAAATTGATGGTATCCACCGCCTTAACATCGGCGACGTGCTTCTGGAGAATCCCCCGAAAAATGGGGAACCACATCCTCAGGGCCTTGATCTCGACAAGTTTGTCCTGCCCGGTGTGACCGTTGTTGCTCATCGCGCCACCTCCTGCCCCGCGCCGTTGCCGCCAAGCCGGAACTTGGTGACATCGACCCAGCACGCGATCCTGTGGCCGGGAGCGACAGGCTCCAGATTGGGATTCTCGGTTGCGCAGCGGTCGATCCGATAATGGCAGCGCGCATAAAACGGGCAGCCCTTCGGCAGATCGATCAGATCGGGCGGTAACCCTTCAATAGAAGTAAGCCGGTGCGCGCGGGCCTCATCGAGGCGGGGCAAGGAACCCAGCAAGCCGACGGTGTAGGGGTGGCGAGGATTGCCGTACAACTCCTTGACGGTAGCCTCCTCCACGATGAAACCGGCATACATCACAATCACGCGGTTCGCCAGGCCGGCGACCACGCCCAGATCATGGGTGATCCAGATGATCGCCATGCCGATTTCGTCGCGCAGCCGCTTGACCAGTTCCGCAATCTGCGCCTGGATCGTCACATCGAGCGCGGTCGTGGGCTCGTCGGCGATGAGCAATTGGGGGTTGCAGCTCAAGCCCATGGCGATCATGACACGCTGGCGCATGCCACCGGAGAATTGGTGCGGGTAATCATCGAGACGATTGTTGGCCTGGGGGATGCCGACCATCTCCAACAACTCGACGCAGCGCTTGCGCGCCGCGGCCTTGTCCAGCCCCATGTGCAGCATCAGGGCTTCGGAGAGTTGGAAACCGATGGTCAGAACCGGGTTCAGCGAGGTCATGGGGTCTTGGAAGACCATCGCGATCCGGTTGCCGCGCACCTGACGGATGTCCTCGTCCGACATCTTCAAGAGGTCTTTGCCGTCGAACCAGACCTCTCCGGCGGTGATTTTGCCGGGGGGTTGCGGGATGAGGCGCAACAGAGACATCACGCCGACGCTCTTGCCGCAGCCGCTTTCCCCTACGATGGCCAGCGTTTCGCCTTCATCAAGCGTATAGCTGATGCCGTTTACTGCGTGGACGATGCCGTCCTGCGTGAAGAAGCGAGTCTCCAACCCCTTCACATCCAAGAGTTTCCCCATCCCTTGCCTCCGGGCGTGGTATCGCAAATGGGATTTGGCTGTCTACCCGGGCAACAGTACATAACAGAAACCGATAATTGCTTAGAGGACTCCCAGGTAACGCGTTAAGCGATAATAGCACGACGCATCGGCGGTGTCAAATCATTCATCGCCCTCTGGTCAGCAAAATCGCGACGAAACTCTGACTTTGGCACGTTGGCGTGCTATAATGTCTTTCACTGAGGAGTTTCCGGCGTGGCGATTATCGACATTAGCCGTACCCTGGATGCGCGCCTGGCCGTGTGGCCGGGCGATGCGCCGTTCGCACTGGAGGTCGTTTCAGACCGGCGCGCCGGCGCGGGGGTCAACCTGACGACGTTGACGTTGGGCGCACACACCGGCACCCACATCGATGCGCCCCACCATATCGCCGATAGTGCGCGGGCTGTGGATGCGCTCGACCTGGCGAGCTACTGGGGATTGGCGCAGGTGGTGACGGTCGCTAAGACGGTCGGGCCGCTCACCCTGGACGACCTGGCGCATGCCGATCTCGGTCGAGCGCGACGGCTCCTGGTGCGCTCGCAGGCCAGCACGCTCGATCCCGCGGTCTTTCCGCCGCACTACGTCTATCCCAGCGCGGCACTGGCCGACGCCCTGGGTGAGTTGGGCATCTGCTTGTACGGCGCCGACGCGCCCTCGGTGGATCCCGTGGACAGCCAGGCTCTGCCGGGCCACCACGCTTTGCTGCGCAACGGGATCGCAATTCTGGAGGGACTCGACCTGAGCTGCGCGCCTGACGGGATCTACGAGCTTGTCGCCCTGCCGCTGAAGATCGCCGCAGGAGATGGCAGCCCGGTGCGCGCCGCCCTGCGCACCATCGACCCGCCACCGTGAGTAGGGGCGAAGCATTCCTGAGCACACTCATGATCATACACACTGGCAATTCCTATTCGCGAACGTGGTTAGCGACGAACCGCCGTTGGAATGCTTCGCCCCTACAGTCTCCAAATCCGTTCCTGAGATGATGCCATGACCGAACACACACATTCCCCCTATCTCGAAGACATCCCATTGGAAGCAGCCTTGGCCCGCTGGTGGTCGGCGCTGACCGCTGCCGGGCTGGATTCACCGCTGCCGGGCGAGTCGGTGGCCCTGGAGGATGCGGCCGGCCGCATCACCGCTGAGCCGGTGTGGGCGCTGATCTCATCGCCGCATTATCATGCCGCGGCGATGGACGGCTATGCGGTGCGTGCTGAGGAGACGCGCGGCGCCACTGAGACGCATCCTGTGCATCTCGGTGTCGGTCAACAGGCCTTTTATGTCGATACAGGCGATCCATTGCCGCCAGGCACAAACGCCGTGATTATGGTGGAGGATGTGCAGGTGCGGGAGCGTGGGAGCGCGGGAGAAAGGGAGCACGGGAAAAAGGGGGGAGGGGAGAGCGGGCAGATAGCAAATCAGCAAATCAGCAAATCAGCAAGTCCGCAATCCGCAATCGAGGTTCTGGCCGCCGTTGCACCCTGGCAGCACGTCCGGCCGATGGGCGAGGACATGGTCGCCACGGAGCTGATCCTACCGGCAAATCACCGGCTGCGGCCGCAGGACATCGGCGCGGCGGCCGGCGCGGGGCACGCGCGGCTCAATGTGAGGCGGCGTCCGCGTGTGGCGATCCAACCCACCGGCACGGAGTTGGTGGCGCCGGGCAGCAATCTCCGCCCCGGCGATATCGTCGAATACAACTCGCTGGTGGTGGGCGCAATGATCGCCGAGTGGGGCGGCAGCGCAACCCGTCTGCCGCCGCTGGCCGACGACTACGCAGCTATCCGCGACCGGATCCTGGAAGCGGCGCAGACGCATGACCTGGTGATCGTCAACGCCGGTTCTTCGGCCGGCTCTGAGGATTTCACGGCGCGCATCGTCGCCGAGCTGGGCCAGCTCCTCGTCCACGGCATCGCCGTGCGACCGGG
>JALOOE010000369.1 GCA_025454565.1 Anaerolineae bacterium | reverse complement strand
CCGATGCGCGTTTGTCGGAAAAAGACCGTGCCTGGAGAATCGAGCTTGATGGCGAGCGCCACTGCGGCCATCGGCAACGCCGCGACGAGCAGGGACAGGGCGCCCAGCACGAGATCCATCACCCGCTTTGCCGCGCTCTGCAGTCCGCTGATCGGCGGGCGGCGCTCGCCGGCTCCGCGGCGGAAGCGCACCACGCCAATGGCGAACCCGCCGCCGAGCGCAAAGGCGCGCGCCCACAGCAGGCCTACGGCCGGCAGCACGACGCCGCGGTCCCGCTGCCAGGCCTTTATCAGAAATGGGATCTCCGTCACAACAAACACGACCGTCACGGCGAGAAGGAGCGCCCAGGCCGGCACAGCGCCGCGACCGAACACCGCGCTGCCGATCAGCGTCGCGGCGAGGCTCAGCAAGCTCAGTGCGGCCAGCGCCATCTGGAGTTTCAGCGTGCCGGGCGTGTGCGAATCCTGCGCCATCCGGTTGGGGTGCCAGCGCGCGATCAGCGCCTTCCAGTAACCGATGTAGAACTTGCGGCGGACGTAGGCGCGCACGGTGGGGTTGTGGCGGTGGTAGACCAGGGCGGCCGGCGCGAAAACCAGGCGATAGCCCTTCTCAGCCAGCCGGAAAGAAAGCTCCTGATCTTCCACCGAAGCGGTGGGGAAGACGGTGTCGAATCCCGCGTTCGCCAGAAAGACATCGCGGCGATAGGCGGCGCTGTATGTGTCGATGAAATCGATCGTTTCGCGCCCCGCCATCCGGTCATAGCGTTCCTGATACTCGAGCTGGGTGAAGCGAGGGACGACACCGCGCTGGCGCGTCAGATAGGCGCCTTTGGCGCCGGCCACGCTCGGATCGGAGAACGGCGCGACCAGCGCGCTGATCCAGCCGGGGACCGGCGCGCAGTCGGCATCGGTGAAGAGGAGCAGTTCGCCCTGTGCCGCCGCCGCGCCACGATTACGGGCGGCGGCCGGACCGGCATTCGGTTGGGTGATGACGCCCACACCGGCCGCACGCGCGATCGCGGCCGTCGTATCGGTGGAGCCGTCATCGATGACGATCACTTCGTAGCGTTCACGCGCCACGGTCTGGGCGTTCAACGCCTCCAGGCATTGTCTGAGGCTGCCGGCGGCCTGGTAGGCAGGCACAATCACCGAATACGACGGGATGTGTTCGGCCAACAGCAGAACTCCTACGGGGCCGGTGCTCCACGTGCGGCGGCCAGACGGGGCGGCTCGCGTTGAAGGACGCCCAGTACATATGGCCGGCTATAGTGCTGCAACCCGTCTCCTGCGCCGGCGGCGCACGATGAACCAGACAAAGACACCCGCCACCACCAACACGAGCAGCGCCATCAGGGCCGGCAGAATGATCGCAATCAGCGTTGTGGCGCCTGAGACCAGATCCTCGGTCACACTCACCACCGGGTTGCCGATCCCGGCGGTCGTCGCTGTGATCGCCGGGCGAACCGTGGCCTTCGCGACATGCACGCCGGAGGCCATCAGCAGACCGCAGATCATCGCAAACACCGGGCTCATTTCGCTGATCACGTTGCCGCTGGCGGCAAACAGGATCGCCCCTGCTGCCGGGCGGATCACAGTCTGAATGATGTCGTTCGCCGTATCCGCCGCGGGGGCGGGGATCTTGTCCACCGTCATCTCGATCGCCAGCAAGATGACCAGTACACCCAGCACCCACGGATTCTCCAACGCGTTCCACGGCGTCTGCAGGGTGATCAGATCTGTATAGCGCGCCAGCAGGCCCACGATCAGAAGCGGAAGGTAGGCATTGAGGCCGGTTGCCCCAGCCAGGCCGAAGGCCGCGAGTACCTCGATCATGGAGAAATCCTATTCGATCGGTGTGACGCTGTAGCGCCCGATCTGGCCGAACAGGTGCGCCTGCACCAGATACTGCCACAGGGTGGCGAGCGGCACGGTGATCAGGAAACCGACGCACAGCAGCAGCAGCCCCAGCGAGCCGATGATGGCCGCGATCAGCCCGGCGACGAACACGAGGATGAGAGCCAGGATGACGTTGCCCAGATTGTCTCGGGTCAGCACCCAGAGCTTACCGATCTCGAAGGCGGCGCCCAGGCGGCCCGTGACCGCCAGCCGGATATAGATCGCCGGCGAGATCAGGAGCAGGAACAGCCCCCACAGAAACGTCAGACACGATGCGCACATCATGAGGAGCGCGCCGATGGCCGGGCCGGCATCACTCTGATTGCCCGCCAACGCTGCGCCCAGCCCCAGCGGGATGCCGACGAGGAGCAGCGGCAGCGACCACACGAAGAAGGCGGCAATCAGCTTCAGACCGCGAATCAGGAAGTTGCCCCATTCGTTCCATTCCGGCATGGGGAACTCTCTGCCCTCGGCCACGTTGCGAAGCGCATCGAGGCAATAGCCCGTCACCATGATCAACGGGATCACGCCGATCAAGATGGGCATGAGCATAATGCCCAGGAGGCCTACCAGCGTGCCGATGCCGAGTTTACGCAGCCAGTTCGGGTCATCGAACATAAAGGTGAATGCCTTGCCGAAATCCATAGATTCCTCCTCGAAGTGAAAAGCGGGTTACGAAACGCACAGGATAGATGCATTATACCACGCCGCGGATGGACCAACGGTCATCCAACTGAAGCTTGCCCGACAAACGCCCGACGCCACGCGGCACATCTCTCAATACGGCCAAACCGATGGAAAGTTGCCTCAGAACGGCAGGCCGAACCATGTTGTGAGGAGGTCTCGAAAGAAGCCGATCGCAGCCAGACCGGCGAGCGCCACGCCGAACCCCGCCAGGAGCGGGAACGCGATCGCGCGCCAACGCCGCGCCTGACCATCGCGTCGCGCGATCATCAGCAGAAGCATGACGCAGATTGCGCCGACCAGCAGGACGACCATCGCGCCGCTCAGCAGCGCCAGCGGATAGAGCAACGGCTCCCACTCGCTGGCCACCAGGCCGAAGACGGCCGCCCCGCCCAGCAGCATCCAGCCCAGATCGCGCCAGCGGACGATCGCCGGCTGCGCAGCGGTCGCGGCCCAGGCGGTCATGTTGAACAGCGGCAAGACGAACGCGGCAATCACCAGCCCTTCCAGCACACCCGTCGCTAACCGCAGCAGGTTGTTCGGTTCGTAGAGTTGCGGCAGGCCCGGGAAGAAAGACGCGTAGGAATTGGTCCCATCGATGGCCCACGCGGCCATGAAGATGCCGAAGACGACCAGGAACTTCGGCGCGGGGAAGCGATTGGCTCGCCCACGTCCGAGGGCCAGCAGGACAGCGATACCCGCCAGCGCGCCCAGGTAGGTGCCGCTGCACCGGGCGCAGAGCGGCAACTGTCGCTCGCCGATGAAAAAGCTATGGCTAGGGATGCGATGACACACCGCGTAGGCGTAGCGATCCGCCTTGTCCAGCGGATCGTGCGGAGGCAGCGAGAAGATCGCCAGCAAGGCCAGCAGGGCGGCAACGATCGCCGCTGCGCCTCGGCGACTACCGTGGGCCTGCTGTGTATCGCTTTCCGCTGTGAAGCTATCCGAAGGTTGCATGGGATGCGATTATACACCTATTTGCCGTTGGGCAGAAGCCGCCATCTTCCGGCGATTTCAGCGGGAACGCAGGTGGTGTTAGAATGGGTCGGAACGACCGATTCTGGAGCCAACTATCTTGATCGAGCTATCCCATATCACCTACACCTATCCCGACCAGGCCGCGCCGGCGCTCGCCGACTTCTCGGCGGCGATCCGGCCCGGCGAGTTTGTGCTGGTGGTTGGGCCATCCGGTTCGGGGAAATCCACTTTCCTGCGCTGTTTCAATGGACTCGTACCCCACTTCTACGGCGGACGCTGGGCCGGTCGCGCGGACATCCTTGGCCGCGACCCGGTGGCGCTGGCCCCGCGCGGCATGGCTGATCTCGTCGGCTTCGTTTTCCAGGATCCCGAAGCGCAGTTCGTCGTCGATACCGTAGAGGACGAGCTGGCATTTGCCATGGAGAACTTCGCCCTGCCGCCGGCGACGATGCGCAAGCGCGTCGAAGAAGTGCTCGACCAGATGACAATCGCCCACCTGCGCGACCGGCGCATCGGTACCCTCTCCGGCGGCGAGAAGCAGCGGGTGGCGATCGCCGCGGTGTTGGCGCTGCAGCCGGACATTCTTGTGCTCGATGAGCCGACCTCGCAGCTCGATCCGCAGGCCGCCGAAGAGGTGTTGGTGGCGCTGCGCCACCTGAACGAGGACCTCGGTCTGACGGTGGTGCTCAGCGAGCACCGGCTGGAGCGCGTGGTGCAGTATGCCGACCGCGTAATCTACATGCCCGCGCTGGGCCAGCCGCCCATCCTGGATGAACCGCGCGCGGTCATGGCCGCGCTGCCGCTGGTCCCACCGCTGATCGAGTTGGGCCGCAAGCTCGATTGGCGGCCGCTGCCGCTGACAATTAAAGAGGGGCGGGTGTTTGCGCGGGGGCTGGGAGAGCAAGTCAGCAAATCAGCAAATCAGCAAATCGGCGAATCAGCGAATCAGCGAATCACGAAGGATACGGTCATTTCGGCGAAGGGTATCCAATATGGCTATGACGGGCACGCGGCGCTGCGCGGGGTCAGCTTCGAGGCGGCGGCGGGCGAGTTCGTGGCGTTGATGGGACGCAACGGCTCCGGGAAGAGCACGCTGCTCAAACAGGTCGTCGGCCTGCTCAAACCCGACCAGGGGCAAGTTATTGTTTCGGGCCTGGATACGCGCCGCGCTGCGCTCGATGAGGTGATCCGCACCGTGGGCTACGTGCCGCAGCATCCCGGCGCGCTGCTCTTCCAGGAGACACTGGCCGATGAGCTGGCCTTCACGCGGCGCAGCCACCACATGCCGCCCGATGCGGAGGGGGATCTGGCGTTGCTGGGGCGGCTGGGGCTGGCGGGGCTGGGCGGTCGCAATCCGCGTGATCTCAGCGGTGGCGAGCAGCAGCGCGCCGCGCTCGCCGCGATCCTGGTGGCCGATCCGACCATCATCCTGCTCGACGAGCCGACGCGCGGGCTCGACTACGAGCAAAAACACCGCCTCGCCGGGTTGTTGCGAGAGATGAGAAGCGAAGGACGCACGATCGTCATGGCGACCCACGACGTGGAGCTGGCGGCCGCCTGCGCCGACCGCGTCGTGCTGATGGCCGAGGGGCAGATCGTGGTCGATGGTCCGGCGCGCAACGTGATGAGCGACTCGCTGGTGTTCTCCTCGCAGATCAACAAACTGTTCCGTGATCCGCGCTTCCTGGTCGTGGAGGATGTGCTGGCCGCGCTGGAGGAGCGATGAGAATGGGACGACGGACGACGGACGACGGCCAACTGACGGGAGATGGTGAATCCAGATCGCCGGTCGCCGGTCGCCGGTCGTCTTCCGTCTTCGGTCTTCCGTCCATCCCCGATCTCTCCATCATTATCATCGGCCTCGCAAGCGTGTTGGGGGTGGCGGCGTTTCTTTACCCATTCTTTCTGCCGAGCATGCAGAATGCGGGAGGCATGGCCCATGCCAACG
>JALOOE010000368.1 GCA_025454565.1 Anaerolineae bacterium | reverse complement strand
ACCCTGTTCCCGGTGATCGCGCAGGCTTTAGCCCTGGAAGTGGGCGCGCTGGGCATGCTGTCCAGCATGAGCAAGTGGGCCCGCATGATCTTTGGCACGTTGTGGGCGATCGCCGGCGACAAGTATGGCCGCAAGAAGATCATGTTCTGGATGACCGGCATCTGGGGTCTGTGGACCGCGGCGGCCGGCCTGGCGCAGAACTTCACCCAGCTGTTGGTCCTGTACACCATTGGCGCCATCGGAACCGTGGCAGCCGAACCCATCCAGAACGGCCTCATGGTGGACATGTTCGACGAAGACGAGCGCGGCAAGGCATACGGCACCCTGCGCACCATTGGCGTGGCGGCCAGCCTGATCCTGACGCCCCTCATCGGCCAGCTCGCCAAATGGCCCAGCGCGGAAATGGGCTGGCGCATCGGCATGTTCATCATGGGCGGCATCAGCGTCCTCAGCGGTTTCTTGCTCCTGATCTTCCTCAAGGAGCCGCCCCGCCGCGTCGTGGCGGGCGATCCGGACGCCGGCAAGTTCAAGATGTCAGACATCGGCCAGATCGCCAAGATCCCCACGTTCTGGCTCCTGGCGGTCATGCTGCTCTTCGTCACATCGATGGTGTTCTTCGCCTTCATGGTCACCTACTTCGTGAAGGTGCGCGGCTGGGAAACCGCCTCGGCGGCTATCCTCTACACGGTCTTTATGGCGGGTTTCGCTCTCGGCGGCCTCACCGGCGGCACCCTCGGCGATATCTTCCAGAAAAGGTTCGGGGACAAGGGCCGCGTCATATTCATGCAGTTCTACCTGCTGACTTGGGCGATCCTGACCTACTTGTATACGCAGATTGACTGGGGTACGGGCTACATCGTCTACATTGTTGCCTTTGTGGTCGGCCTGGTCGGCTCGTGGGGCTTCTCGGGCGCGGTGCTGCCGATGGTCGGCCAGATTTGTGAGCCGCAGTATGCGTCCACGACCTTCGCCCTGCTCTTCTCCTTTATCCAGGGCGCCATCACGGCGACCTACCTGCTGTTGATCGGACCCCTGGTCAAAGCATTGGGCAGTCTGGACAAGGTGATGTTCTGGATGGTCAGCGTTCCCTACGTGATCAACTTCTTCTTCTGGTTTTTGTTCTACTTCACCTATCCCAAGGATGTCGCCCGACGCAAGGCCAGGATGGCTGCGAGGATGAGGGGCTAGACCCCTTTACCGTTGTGCGTACGGGGCGGCACAACCGCAGTTGGACGCACGAGTGTGAACCGAGGGCGGCGGATGCGTCGGATGGCCTGTTCGCCGCCCCTGCTTCAAGCAAAGGAAAAGAATATGCTTTACCCAATCCAAAACCATGTTCGCAACAAGCTTGATATTTCCGGCATTTGGGATTTCAAGACCGATCCCGATGAGGTGGGCGAAGCCGGCGGCTGGGCCAATGGCCTGACCGAGGCGCGGCCGATGGCTGTGCCCGGCAGCTGGAACGAGCAGTACGATGATCTCTTCGGCTACCTGGACCTGGCCTGGTACGTCAAAAAGGTCTACGTGCCGTCGTGCTGGAAGGGCCAGTGTGTGTTCATCCGCGTCGGATCAGCTGTTTACTTCGGCACCGTCTATCTTAACGGGGTCAAGATTGGTGCGCACGAAGGCGGGCATCTCCCCTTCGCCTTCGAGATCACCGATAAGATCAAGTGGGGCGAAGAAAACATCCTCGCCATCAGCGTCGAGAACGTGCTGAAGCCGTCGCGTATTCCTTCCGGCAACATGCCCGGCGGAGAAATGAGCCTGTTCGCCAGCACTCCGAAGACCACCTACGACTTCTATCCATTTTCCGGCATTCACCGGCCGGTGGTGCTGTACTCCGTCCCGCAAACTTATATTGAAGACGTGACCGTCGTCACCGGGATCAACGGTGCAGACGGCAGGGTGAAGGTGACCGTCAAGTTAAGTGCGGCGGCGGCAGGGCAGGGCTCGGTGGAACTTAAGGGTGGAGACGCGGTGATCAAGGCCGACCTGGTCTTCACCAACGGTGTGGCCGAGGCGACGCTGACCGTCCCCGAGGCGCACCTGTGGTCGGACAAGGACCCGTATCTTTATGACCTGACGGTTGCGACCGAGGGCGACCAATACAGCCTGAAGGTAGGCATCCGAACCATTACCGTGGACGGGGGCAAGATCCTGCTGAACGGCCAGCCGGTTAAGATGAATGGTTTTGGCCGCCACGAAGATTTTATCGCCAGCGGCAAGGGGCTGAACCTGCCGCTCATCGTGAAGGATTACCAGCTCATGCGCTGGACCGGCGCGAACAGCTACCGCACCTCGCATTACCCGTACAGCGAGGAAGAGATGCAAATGGCGGACCGTGAGGGATTCCTGATCATCGACGAAATCCCGGCCGTCAGCCTGCAAATGGCCGATGAAGCCAACAGCCCCGAGCGCCTGCGCATGTGCTTGCAGCAGATCGAGGAGATGATCGCGCGCGACAAGAACCATCCCGCCGTGGTGATGTGGTGCGTGGCCAATGAACCCATGCCCAAGGGCTTTTCCGTGGGCGCGATGAGCGAAAGCAACCTCTCCATGGAAGAATTGAACTTCCCGGGTAAGATGTTCCTGGAGACGGAGATCGCCCGGGCACGCGAGCTGGATCCGACGCGGTTGGTAACCATCGTGACCGTGATGGGCGGGCCGCAGAACTGGATGGAAAAGTGCGACGTCATCTGCATGAACCGCTACTGGGGCTGGTATACGCTGGGCGGTCAGCTGGACATCGCACGGCAGAAGCTCGAAGAAGAGCTCGACCAGGTCTGGGGTCGCTTCCACAAGCCGATTATCATGACCGAGTTCGGCGCGGACACCATCCCTGGCTATCATGGCAAACCCGACGTGATGTGGACGGAAGACTACCAGGCCGACTACATCCGGTTTCACCTGGAAGTAGCGGCGAGGCGCGAGTTTGTCGCCGGCATGCAGGTGTGGAACTTCGCAGACTTCGCCGCGGTGCAGAGCATCATGCGCGTGGGCGGCTTGAACCACAAGGGAATCTTCACCCGCATCCGCACGCCCAAGATGGCGGCGCATGTGCTGCGCGAGTTCTGGGCCAGATAAACCGGGACATAAGCGATCACAGCCACAGCCAGGAGATTGGTTATGAGCAAAATTCCGCCATCTGCTCAAGAGCTGATCGATTTCAAGCCACGGCAATCCTTTTTCGTGGGGATTGATTCAGACGGCTGTGCGTTCGACGCCATGGAGCTAAAGCAGAAAGAGTGCTTCACCCCCAGCACGATCCGGGTCTGGGGGTTGCAGCCCATCTCCAAGTACGCCCGCGAGACCGCGGAGTGGGTGAACCTGTACTCCAAGTGGCGCGGGGCAAACCGCTGGCCGGCCCTGGTGAAGGTGTTCGAGCTGCTTGCCGAACGCCCCGAAGTGAAAGCGCGTGGGGTGAAGCTGCCGGATGGTAAAGCGCTGAAGGAGTTCATCGCCTCAGGATATTCGCCGAGTGAAGCGGGGCTGAAGTCCTACATCGCAGCCGGGCATGGAGACGAGGATCTCTGGCGCGGGCTGGAGTGGACGCGGGCCATAGACAGCCTGGTGGCGGCTACGGTGCGCAATATACCGCCCTTCCCCTTCGTGCGCGAGAGCCTGCAAAAGTTGCAAGGCAAGGCTGACCTGGTCGTAGTCTCAACCACGGCCTCCGATGCCCTGCAACGCGAGTGGAGCGAGCACGGTCTGGCCCAATACATGACCGTGATGGCCGGGCAGGATATGGGCACGAAGAAGCAGCATCTCGAGTTTGCCGCCAAGGGTAAATACTGGGCCGAGCGCATCCTGATGATTGGCGATGCGCCGGGCGACCGCGACGCGGCTCACGCGGTGAATGCGCTGTTTTACCCCATCAACCCGGGCGCCGAGGAGCTGT
>JALOOE010000367.1 GCA_025454565.1 Anaerolineae bacterium | reverse complement strand
TTGTCGGCAAAACGCTCGAGAGCGAAGCGAGGATTGGGCTTGTTGAGGTTGAACTTCATGTTCAAGGCGTCGACTTTTTCGACGTTCTTGATCCACTCCCGGTACACAGCCCAGTTGCCCAGCTTCTCGGTCTTCATCTGGAGTTCGATCGAGTAGATGATGTCATCTACTGTGAACGGCGTACCGTCGTTCCAGGTGATCCCGGGGCGCAGCTTCAACGTCCACTGCGTGCTGTCGGCGTTGGGCGTGATCGATTCGGCCATCCAGTTCTCGATCTTGCCGGTGCCATAGCTCAGCAGCACAAGCGGATCGCGGCCGATGATGCCCATGCCCCAGCCGCCGGAGTTGTTCGGCGTGTAGGGGTTCCAGTTCTGAGCGGTCTCGAACCGATACGGGTTGTCGAGGATCAACGTTTCCTCGCGCTTGGCATTGGCGTAGGCTTCCATATTGGGGACGGAGAAACCGCCAGCCGGCGCGGCAGCGGCAGCCGGAGCCTTGGTGGGTTCCGCTGCGGCCTTGGTCGGTTCAGGGGCTTTGGTTGCCGCAGGAGCGGCAGCCGGAGCCTTGGTCGGCTCAGGGGCTTTGGTGGGCTCCGGGGCCTTGGTGGCTGCGGGTGCGGCGGCAGCCGGGGCCTTGGTCGGCTCAACCTTTGCTGCAGGCGCAGGCGTAGCCGGGGCGGCACAGGCCGTCAGGATCATCGAAAAGACGATCACGACGGCGAGCAACAATTGGATTTTGCGCATTCGAGCGGACATGTGGGTTCTTCCCTCCTTGGGGTTCTCAGATTGGCATCGTTGAAAAAATCGAGTTCCACAGCAGGGCGATCAACTTTGAAACGCGAACCAAAGGCGCGGCCTCCCTGGACGGTCGGCGCCTTCACTGAGATTGTCCGGTCGATAACCTCCTTTCCAAACTACGCTTTGATGGGCTGGGGCAGCCGGGGTCATCCCATTCCGGCACAACTAACGGCTGTGCGGCGATGGAGAGACGATGTGGAGCATGCTGATAGGCAATCGAGAGAGTGCGCTGTCCCACCAATATCCGAGTCCGAGATGTTGGGGCAAAAGCGTCTGCTGGCAAACTTAGCGGGATGATATCACACTCGGAAGTGGATGTCAAGAGCCACTGTTCTAGGTTGGTCAATCTCCGTGCAAAATGATTGACTTCGTAAGAAACTTGATCTACAATGAAAGTGACTCTTGCCATTATCGATTGAGAGGTGCGTGCGTGAAGACCGCAGAGCGTCTCGACCACATCGTCGGCGCCGTTGATGAGCACGGTTTCATGTCGGTGCGAGATCTGAGCCGGGTATGCCAGGTCTCGGAAGTGACCATCCGGCGCGACCTGGATCAGTTGCACGCATCCCACCGCATCCAGCGCACCTATGGCGGGGCGGCTTCTCTGCGCCCAAAGACACCCGCGCCCCCATCGGGCAACGACGCAGACGCCAACGCGGCCGCGCCGAAAGCGCCATCGGTGTTGGCAGACCGGTTCGATGTCCTCATCACCACCTCGCTCGATCCCAAATATGACGCCTTGCTGCCCGGTCTCAGCCGGAAAGCGGTCACGGTGATTGCCGAATCCGTGCCCGTGGAGAACGCCCGAAGCTGTGTCGCGGTCAACAACTACGAGGCAAGTCTGGCGCTGGGACGTTGGGCCGGCCAATATGCACAAGAGCATTTTCGCGGCCGGGCGTGCGTGCTTGATCTGACCTATTCCCTCCCGAACACCCAGGCACGCAGCCATGGCTTCGTCGACGGGCTGCGCGAAGTGCTCCCAAGCAGCCAGGACGTGCTCTCGCTCAATCCGTTGTCGCGCTACGAATCGGCATATCAACTGACGCGCGATGCTCTGCTCGCCAATCGCGACATCAACATCATTTTCGCGATCAACGACACGAATGCCTGGGGCGCCATCAATGCCTGTAGGGATATGGAGATCGATCCGAGCGCTGTCGTGATCATCCCCTTCGGTCTGGAAGGCGACACGCTGAAGGACGCGTTGGCGACGGGCTGCTATTGCCAGGCCGGACTGGCGATGTTCCCCGAAATCGTAGGACGCGTGCTCATCGAGGCAGCCATCGCGGCCTATAATCATCAGCCGTTGCCGGCGCAAGTGATCACGCCCTTCGCAGTCATCACGCACGAGACCCTACCTGAATTCTACGTCAAGGGCCCCAAGGGCTGGGCGCTGCGCTGGGATACCGTCCAATCCACACTCATCGTGCCACTGAGCGTCGATTGCGGCGGCTCGACCCACGTCGGGCCTGTGCCGCAGCGCATCGGTTTCCTGGTGCGTTTCATGGAACACGACTGGTATCGCGGCTTGATTGCCGCCATGCACGAGCAGGCCGATTGCCTGGGGATCGCTCTGGAGGTCGTCGACGTCGATCAAACTCTGAGAGAAGAGGTAGAACTCCGCCGTCGTGAGATCGCGCGTCGCGCTGCGCAAGAGGTAGAGATCGGAGATGTCGTATTGATCGACGGTGGACCGATCGCTGGCTACCTGGCCGAGGAGTTGCGACGCCATCGCGATATCACGGTCGTCACCAACGCCCGGCGCGTCTTTGACATCCTCAGCGATTCTCCGGGCATCACCTTAATCTCCACAGGTGGCGCGCTGCGCCGCAGCACCCAGGTGTTGGTCGGGCCGACCACCGAGGCGACGCTGGGCCAACTGCGCGTGGATACGCTTTTTCTGATGGCGACAGGCATCACGCTGGAGTTCGGGCTATCACACACCGACATCTCGGAAGTCACCGTCAAGCAGGCCATGATCCGCTCGGCGCGCCGCGTCATCCTGCTGGCCGATCACACCTGCTTCGGCCACGAATCGATGATCCAGATCGCCGCGCCCACGGTCGTCCACACGTTGATCGCCGACGACGCGCTGCCGGCGAGTTGGCGGCTGGAACTGAGCAAGCTGGGGATCGAAGTGGTGCCGGTCAGCATGTAGAACTCTTTTGCAGCCCGCCTCGCATGGTCGTATAATCGGATTGGATAGGCAAGAAGAGCGGCTGACGCCTTCCCCTGCTTTGCGAATTTCCCTGCGTCGTCCGCTTCCCATCTGAAGGCAGGCAACCATGACATTTCCACGATCCAGCGGCATCCTCTGTCATCCGACCTCATTTCCGAGCCGGTACGGCATCGGCGACCTCGGCAAGGGCGCCTACGATTTCCTGGCATGGCTGGCAGTCGCCAAACAACAGCTCTGGCAGGTGCTTCCGCTCGGCCCCACCGGCTACGGCGATTCGCCCTACCAATCTTTTTCGGCATTTGCGGGCAACCCGCTGCTGATCAGCCCCGATAGCCTGGCGTGGTCGGGACTGCTGCCGCACGAGGCCCTGGTCGATGCGCCGACGTTCCCCGCTCTCAGCGCGGACTTCGGCCCAGTCAGCCGATACAAACAAGACCTGTTCCGCCTCAGCTACGAGCACTTCAAGACCCAGGCGACGAGCGATCAGCGCAACGGCTGCGCCGCGTTTCGCGAGCGGAATCGCGGGTGGCTCGCCGACTTCGCCCTGTTTATGGCGCTCAAAGCGCATTTCGGCGGCGGAAGCTGGCATGGCTGGGCGCGCGATATCCTGGTGCGCTACCCGCCTGCCATGGATTACTACCGCAAGACGCTCGCCGATGAGACGGGGTATCACGAGTATCTGCAGTGGCAGTTCGCGGAACAATGGGGCAGCCTGAAAGCGCGCGCCAACGCGCTCGGCATCCAGATCATCGGCGATGTGCCGATCTTTGTGGCCGATGATAGCGCGGATGTGTGGAGCCGGCCCGAGCTATTCTACCTGGACGAAGAGCGCAATCCGATCGTGATCGCGGGCGTGCCGCCCGACAACTTCTCGGCCACGGGGCAGCGTTGGGGCAATCCGCACTACCGCTGGGATGTCATGGCGCAAAGCGG
>JALOOE010000366.1 GCA_025454565.1 Anaerolineae bacterium | reverse complement strand
GTGAGCGATTGGATATGTTGCTGGAAAACGACGATCACTGGTGCATCCAATGCGCTGCCAATCACGGCGTGCCCAATCGGCAGGTGTCAGCGGTCAAGGCCGTCAAGCAAC
Source organism: Anaerolineae bacterium (assembly GCA_025454565.1). GTDB lineage: Bacteria > Chloroflexota > Anaerolineae > CG2-30-64-16 > CG2-30-64-16 > JALOOE01. Next base: position 6,361 of record JALOOE010000366.1, on the reverse strand, counting down.
CGTTTCGACTGACATCGAGTATTACAGCCTTCGCGCCTGCGTGATAATTCATGCCCATCTGGAAGAGCTATCGAAAGCCTGGATATTCGGAAAGGAGCATGCGTCATGGACCCCTGCATTCCGCTGAAGACAACGACCGTCTATGTGCAACCCGTCATTCTGGATGCGCGAACCACAGATGAACCGTTCGCACGGATGGCCGCCAGGAAGTGGCGAGCCCGCGCGGGGGTCGTGGCCGATCTGGCACCGCATGGAAATCTACCGACGCGACGTGCCCGTCTGCATATCAGCCTTGGTTCACTACCTAGTGGATCTGCATTCTGGGGGGCACGATTTTGGGAGATGGACGTGCCCGTAGGAACGGACGCAGTGGAATGGATTCTGACGTCCGATTCGCCCACGTGTTCAGTCGAAAATGCTTTGCAGTTGCTCAAAGAAACGCCTGGGTTAGTGACAGCTCTCGCATGTTGTTGATCGATCCCGCGAAGGCTCTTCGCTGCAACTATCCGGAGCTGAGGCATGCCTCAGCTCCGTCTTGATGGCAGGCTGATCCCATCCCCTCCACCACCGGCAGCCCAAACCCCTCATACTCGCTCACGAACACGCTTCCCAACGCCAACGAGTACAACGCCGGCTTATCCGCCTCATCCACCCAGCCGGTGAAACGCACCCACTCGGCCAGCCCCAGCCGCGCGACCGCCGGCCGCGGGTCGGGCGCGAACGGGGTGTCGGCGGTGGGGAGTTGGCCTGCGACGACCAATGACGGCGGACGGAGGACGGAGGACGGAGGACGATGCTCGCCCGTCTCCCGTCTTTCGTCTCCCGTCAATCGCTCCACCATCCGCCCATACGCCTCGATCATCCGCACCACATTCTTCCGCGCATCGAAACCGCCCAGGTAGAGCAGGAACGGCCCAGCGGGCAAGCCGTACTTCGCGCGGACGCGCGCGAGCTCGGCGGGATCGGTGACGGGCCGATAGCGCGGGTCGGCGGCTAGATGGATGGCGTGGATGCGCTCCGGTCCGACCCCCAGGTGGGCGACGATGTCAGCCTTGCTCGCCTCCGAGTCGGTGAGGACGGCTGACGCGCGCCGCGCGGTGCGGCTCACCAGCCAGGTATAGGCGCGCTGGAGCGGGCCGCCGCGATAGAGCGGCAGCAGCAGCGGGATCAGATCGTGGACGGTAACGACGACCGGGCAGGGCCGCCACAACGGTGAGCCCCAATAGGGCACGAACGCCACATCGGCGCGCAGCCGGCGGCACGCGTGCGGGAAGGCGACCTGTTCGAACCAGAGTTTGCCGAGATTGGGACTGAAACGTGAAACGTGAAACGTGAAACGTGAGGCGTGAAACGTGAGGCGTGATGCGTCTTGGGTATTGCGTGGTTCGTCGTGCGGTCGACCATCTGCAAGTTGCTGATTTACTGATTCGCGATTTGCGGTTTCGTGATTCGCTGATTCGCTATTCGCTGATTCGCTATTCGCTGATTTGCCGATTTGCGACACCACTACAAACTCGTGCTCGCCCCCCACGCGCGGCAGCCACGCCAGCAGCGCCGTGAGATATTGCCCGCTGCCGGTGGTGAGTTGCTCGGAGAACCAGCCGTTGATCACGATGCGCATGATGGATCAGCCAGGGTGTACCGCGAAGAACACGATCCGAGGGTAGCGCAAAGCCAGGAATATGTCAATTTCTGAGCGGAGACGCAGATCGCAGCCGCTGTGCAATCTGGTGCGTCGCTATCCGCCGACGAGCCGATCGGCCGCCCAGCGAATCACTCGGCTGCGCAGGGGAGATGGCCCTGTCAAATGAGAGGCGAGGCGATAGCGGTTCGCCGCCAACGCCGCGCCGTCACAGCTCAAGCGGAGCGTGAGCGATTGCGCGGGCTGGTCCAGGGTGAATGCGAACGCCCCCACACGCGTGGCGCTGCCAGCCGCCACACCAAGATCGTTGAGGGTCCACACCGTAGTATAGTCGAGGCTGGCCCGAGCGCGACAGCCGCGATAGGCCTCGGCGCTATCGTTGACCAGCCAGATCTCCGCCTCGAAGACATCACCCGGCGCGTAGCGGCGCCACGGAAAGCGCGCCGCGATCAAGAGCGGCTGGAAGCTGTGGCGAAGCATCTCGTAAGCGGACTTCGGGCGTCCGGCGCGGTCGATCACCGACCAGGTGACGGCCGGCCAGGGCTCGTTGAGCTGCCAAAAGACGACGCCGCCGCACTCGCTGCGCCGCAGTCGCGCGGCCTCGATCCCCACTTGCAGCGCCGTCATCTGCGCACGTTGCGAAGCGGCAACCGCAAAGCCGAGATCGCCTTCCAGCGGCGGATTGGCGTAATGCTGAAGTTTGGCGGCCTGGGCCTTTCGTTCGCGCCAACGCGGATCGCTCAAGAGGCGCGGTGGATGACCTGAGAACATTTGCGAGACTGTGGCGAGATTGGGCAGGGCTTGCAGCCCGAACTCGCTCATAAAGGGCGGTTGCTCCTCGGCCAGGCTCGTCCACGGCGCGAAACCGTGCCAGAGCTTCCACTGATGCACATCCCCATCGGAAGGCGAAGCCGGGATGAAGATCCGACCGGGATCTTCTGCCGCCAGCACGGCTTCGATTGCGGCGAGCGGTTGCGCCTCGCGCTGGCGGCCGATCTCGTTCCCGCCGCACCATGCGATCAAACTCGGATGGTTGCGCAGCAGGCGCGCTGTGCTCCGCACTTCCTGGGCCAACGTAGCTAGATAGTCGGCATCGCGCGGATAGTGATCCAGGAACGCGCACGCCAGCGGAAATTCCTGCCAGGCCATGATGCCCAGCCGGTCACAGAGCTCCCAGAACGCGCGCTTTTCTCGCACGCCGCCGCCCCAGACGCGCAGGAAGTTGATGCCGGCCGCGTGCGCCTGCCCCAAAAGCCGTTCGTAATCGGCCTCGGTGACTCGGCCCGGCAGCACATCGGCGGGCACCCAGTTCGCGCCGCGCAGGAAGACGGGCCGGCCGTTGACCACGAACTGCCACGGCGCACCGTCAGGCAGCGGTGCGCGCCGCACCGATCGCACACCTATCACCTGACTGAGCTCATCCAGCACATCATCGCCGGCCAGCAGACGCACGGTGACGCGATAGAGGCACGGCTCGCCTTGATCCCAGGGCCACCAGCGGCGGACGGATGCGAGGTCAAGGCTGAGGCTTAGGCTGAGGTTCGGATCAGCAGAAACAGACGCAGTCGCGAGTGGCACGCGGTGGAGCGCCAGCAAGGGTCGGACGCGCGCGCCAGTTTCGATCTCGGCCTCGACCTTATCCTCAACCTCAACCTTAACCTCAGCCTCAACCTGCCCCGCGCGCCACTGTCTGGCCGACAGTCGCACATGGAACCGGGCCGGCGTCGGATCGTCGCGCTCGGTCAACGGCTCGGCCAACACCTGCAGATCCTCGATGGCGGCGCCGCGGGCGATCACCAACCGCACATCGTCCCAGATGCCGGCGCTCAGCAGCCGCGGCGAAAAGTCCCAGCCGAAGCTGAACTGCGCTTTGGGCGTCGCCATGCGATCGGGGAAATACTCCACGCCGGGGCTGACGCGCTGCGCCAGCCAACGCACCGCGCGCCGGCCCGGCCCATTCGGCAGCTTGGGCAGTGCGCCGCCGCCCCAAATGCGGATCGCCAGTTCGTGCACGGTGCGATCGGGCGTGTTGATCCAGGGGGAAAGGACGAGGGTCTGGCGCGAGAACATACCCGCATGCGTCGCCAGCAGCCGGTCGTCCAGCCAGATCGCGGCGCGAGAACATACCCGCATGCGTCGCCAGCAGCCGGTCGTCCAGCCAGATCGCGCTGTAATAGTCGATGCCGTCGGCTTCGAGGATGACCTGCACGTCATCGGCCAAGCCGACGAAGCCGCCCGGGATCTCGGCGCGATACCACCAATCGCTATCATCCACCCAGGCGCCGGCTGCGATGCCTTCGGGTGTCTCCACCGGCGGGATGCGACCGGCTGCGGCGATCAGATCGGCGCGCACATCGCCGGGGATACGCGCCGGCAGCCACTCGCGCACGACCGCGCGGTCATCGACAGGCGCTGCGCGAAATGGCTGCCGCGCTGCCTGACCGACCTGCCAATCGAGCAAACCAAGATTGACGATGCGTCGAGACATGAAGCCACGAATATTGCTTGGATCTGAAACAGATCATACCACATATCACATAAAAGGCAAGTTGTCTTTGGGCTGCTACGGACGTGTGTTATAATCTTCGGCACGTCTCACTTCCTAACGTGTGACCGGAGAATGCTTTGTTCGATATTAATCAGATCTTCGATCCTGCCACGCTGCTTGCCTTGGCCATCATTCTGCTGGTAAGTTTCCCGGTGCATGAGTTTGCGCATGCCTTTGTGGCCTATCGGCTGGGCGATGACACGGCAGCGCGGCAGGGCCGGCTCTCGCTGAACCCGCTGCGCCACCTCGACCCACTGGGCACGATCATGCTGATCGCCACGCAGGCATTCGGCTGGGCGAAACCGGTCCCGGTGGCGCCCTGGCGCTTGCGGCACGGCCCGCGCGCCGGCCACGCTCTGGTCTCGGTTGCCGGGCCGGCCAGCAATCTGTTGATGGCGTCAGTCGTGGCTGTGGTGTGGCGTGCGGGTCTGCTGCAGCTCATCCCGGTCGATCTGGACTTGACGGTTTTCATGTTCGTGTCGATCAATATCACCCTGTTTCTGTTCAACCTGATCCCCATCGGGCCGTTGGATGGTTTCAGCGTCCTAAGCGGCCTCGTGGATGAACGCACCGCACAAATGATACAACCGTTGTATACCTATGGCCCGTTCATCCTGATGGGGCTTCTTTTGCTGGGCAACGTGGTGCCGGGCTTTAACCCTCTGGGACAATTCCTCTCGGAGGGGACCCAGGCGACGATGCGGTTGTTGCTCGGCTACTGATGCGCGTGATCGATCCGCGGCGGCCGCTCTATCGCTCCCGCCAGTTCTTCCAGGCCCTGGGCGCCGGGCTCAGCCCATTGACGCTGGAAGAACGAGATTTGGCCGGTGAGCATCTGCCGAGGTCGGCGCGCGACCTGTTCGATGCCATGTCGCGGGCCGATCAGCGGCACAGCCTGAAGGTGGCGGCGGCCCTGCATGCTGCTGGTTACGACCATCCCGCGTTGCTGCAAGCCGCGCTGCTGCACGATTGCGCTAAGCGCGAGGGGGGTGTGCGGCTCTGGCATCGCGCGCAGCCTGCCCCCGCGCGCGCCGATTGGCGCTATCCGATGTGGGCGCACCTGCATCACCCCGAGCGCGGCGCGGAGCTGGCGGCTGCGGCGGGCTGTGATCCGCTGGCCGTGACGCTGATCGGGCGTCACCAGGAGCCATCTGCGGCGCACGCTGGCGATCCATCGCTCGATGAGCTATTGGCGGCTCTGCAAGCCGCCGACGACGACAACTGAATGAGGGACGCATAGAAAATGGCTGAAAAGTTCACTATCTCGATCATCGGTCTGGGGCTGATCGGCGCATCGGCCGGGCTGGCCCTGCACCGATACCAGGACAAGGTGACCATTGTCGGACACGATCCTGAGTCGACCGCACTGAGTGGAATCTGATCAACAGCGTGAGCAAAGCCGATCGCATCATCTTTGCGCTGCCGGCCGGAGCCATGCGCGAAACATTCGAGATCATCGCCAAGGATCTCAAGCCGGGCTGCGTCTTGCTGGACATGTGCAGCGTCAAGGCGCCCGTGCTTCAGTGGGCCGACGAACTCCTGCCGGATAACGTCCACTTCGTCGGTGGGCACCCGATCGTGGTGGCCGAGAGCATGGATACCCCCAGCGCCCGCGCAGATCTGTTTGAGAAGAAGCTCTTTTGTGTGATCCCCGGACGACGCGCCAGCGAACAGGCGGTCAACCTGGCGATCGACCTGGTGCAGGCCATGGGCGCGCAGCCTTTCTTCCTGGATGCGATCGAGCATGACGGCATGGCGGCCGCGGCCGATCAACTGCCGGCAGTCATGGCCGGCGCGCTGATGTCTATCGCCAATGGGAGTTCCGGCTGGAAAGACATGCGCAAACTGGCCGGCAGCCAGTTCTACGCGAGCACCTGGCTGGCGGAAGGCGATCCGAAGGGCGCAGCCGGCACGTGTATCGCCAATCGCGAGCAGGTGACGCGCTGGATCGACACGCTGATCGCCGAACTGGAAACCTGGCAACAACTCATCGAGGCTGGCGATCAGGAGACGCTCGCCAAGAAGCTCGATGACGGTCTCAGTGCAACCACCGCCTGGGTCCGCGCACAGGCGCAGGGCAATTGGGAAGAACAAGCGCCGGTGAGCGATCTGCCGACGGGCGGCCTCTACATGCGCCAGATGATCGGCCTCGGCGGGATGGGCCGCCGCCC
>JALOOE010000365.1 GCA_025454565.1 Anaerolineae bacterium | reverse complement strand
CTCCAATTGCGCGAGCGTTTGTTGGAGCTGGCAAAACGGCGTATTGCGCCGATGTCGGGCGCACGGATGGGTGCGCGCTTCGAGCACTCGTCGGATCACGAGCGGATCGGAGCGCGAGTTGCGGATTTCCGCCAACTCATCGATCACCAGACGTCGCGTGATCGGCACGCCGTGGCGGGCCAGCGTCTCTTTGTAGGCCGGGTAATCCTCTGCCAGATCCAACGTCACCGACTCGAAGCCGTGACGCGCCACTTCCAGTCGCGCCTGATAGTGCATGATATTCCCGTAGAACATGCGCCGGTCGGTGGCTTGCGGCTCGATCAGGATGATGTCCACCTCCGGGTGCTGGCGTCGCAACTGTTTGATCTGGTAGCGCAGCCCCGCATGGGAGGTGATGCGTGTGACCTGTGAGGCGATGGCCGGTACGCCGCGGGCGCTCAGGCTGGCGGCGTGTGTGGCGTCGGAATCCATGGCGCTGCTATACGGCACCAGCGGATTGACGCAGACGACCAGCGTCGCACCTTGCTCGATCGCCAGATCGATGCTTGCCGTCCCGCGCATGCCACCGTCGATATATTCATGATCGCGGATGCGTACGGGCTTGTACAGCATCGGCACGGCGCTCGACGCAGCCACGGCGAGAGAGATGGGGATATCATCGCACTGGTGGCCGCTGAAAACAGCCCGCTCGCCCGTGTTCAGATCGGTGGCGATCACGTGCAGCCGATTCCCCAGATCGCTGAAGCAGTTTGAGCGCCCCGGCATGGTCAAGACCGAGCGCATGTAGCGTTCCAACGCCATGCCATCATACATGCCCGAGGGTAGGGCGTCGCTCAATGACCATAGAATATCGACCAGCGTGACCTCATTCAAGTGGCGAAGCGAGTTGCACCATGCCAGTGCGAGGTGTTTGGGGATGCCGATCATGCGCCGGACGAATTCGCCCTGGTTGAAGTCGAAGATATGCTGACGAGCAATCGACTGAATCGCGGGGTGGGTCCCGTCGATCACCTGGTACATTTCGTCGGCGGTCAGACCATTGGCAAGAAAGGAGGCCACGATGGCTCCCGCGCTGGTACCGACGTATATGTCGAAGTCGTTGACGGTGCGATCGATCAGCAGATCATCGATGGCGCGCAGCGCGCCGATCTCATAGACTGCGCCGGTCAACCCGCCGCCGGCGAGCACGAGCGCTAACTTGCTGCTCCGTCTGGAGTGCCTCAGACCCATGTTCGCTAATCTCCGGTCTGTACATACGGCACGAATCGCGTTGCGTGATGTTAGCTACATTGTACTGTGCTTCGGCCTGCCGTCAAGCGTCATTATGGCACTACATGACACATTAGCGCAAATCGGTCGAAGGAGCTATGACGCGGTGTGTTATGGCGACTGCAGGCGCGACGACTCGCCGCGGGGCAAGCCAACGAGCAGCGCTATCGGTCCCAGCAGCATCAGCCACATCGCAACCTGAAGCCCAAATCGCTGGGCGATCAGACCCAGCGCCAGAGGAATGAGTCCGGCGAACAGACCCGACACATTCTTCACCGCCAGCGCCGTACCACTTTGCCCAGGCATTGCCGAGTAGAGGCCAGCCTGCAGGATCGCGTACCAGCCGGCATTGAGGAATCCGAGCGCGCCCAGCAGCAGCAGTTTGCCGTCGATACCAGGCGCCAGCAGGAACGCCGGAAAAAGCACCAGCACAAGCAGTGCGCTCACCCGCAGATACCGAGTCCCTTGCACCCGCTCCAGCAGTGGGATGAGCAGGAGGTCGCCGAGCAGCCCGACACCTGTCCACACCGCGACGGCGACAGCCGCTTGCCCCTCCGACGCCCCCGTCACATCGACCATGTAGAGCGCGAGGAATCCAAGAAACACGTCGAGCACCAGGTCCGACGCTTCGAGCAGGAGCAGCCAGCGCCACACTTCGCCGCGTCGCAGCGCATGAAGCGCCTGCCTCAGCCCCTGTCCGAACAGAGCTGCGTTGAGCGCGCCTTGGCCCTGGCCGCGCGGTGCGTGATCATCGAAAGGTATGCGCCATGCGATGAGCACAGTGACGACCGTGAGCATGGCTAAGGCCGCGAAGAGACCGCGCCAGTCGAAGCCGAGCGACACGGCCGCCCCCAAGATCAGCGGTCCGCCAACGACGCCGATCGATCCTGCCAAGGTCCAGCGTGCCATGTTGTGTTCGCGTCGTGACGGCTGGAGATCCATCAATGTGGCCTGTGATAGACTGACGAAGGCGCCTGATGCCGGGTAGAGAAGCACGAAGGAGAGCAGCAGCAGACCGAAGTCGCGGCTGAGTGCGGCAAGAAGCAGCGCGAGCGCAAACACCGCGCCGCCTCCCAGCACCAGGACGCGACGTTTCCAGACATCGCCCAGGATGGCAAGGAACGGTTCGATCACGTTGCTGATGACGTTTGGAATGCCGAGCAGCAGCCCGATCTGCGCGTAGGTGAGCCCCAGGTCGGCTCGAATAAGCGGCCATGCCGCTTCGCGCACGCCGAAGACGAACTCGTCGAGGAATTCGATGAGCAGCAAGATGAGGACGAATCGTGCTGCGTGGCGCGTCACACGCGCAGTTGGTTTGGGCTTATGCATGGCGGGGATGGCCGTTACGGCAAATCGTGCGCGCCGTTCGCCGCTGCGTCGAGGATCTGGAGCATGGGGATGACATAAGCCAGACGCTTTCGCGTCTCCTGAAGGCTTGCCTCGCGCTCTCGCTTGAGCTGGCAGGCATCGCGGCCCATCAGAAACGGATCTTCCCAGGCCAGCCAGTCCACATCTTTGGTGCGGATAGGCTGCCCCATCGCCTGCACCACGATTTCGGCCACCATGCTCATGTCGGGTCGTTTGCTACGGGGGATGAGCGCACCCAGCGCCTCTGCCCGGATGACCAGATGGCACCAGGCGAAATCCAAGGTGCGGCCGAACAGCAGGTGTCCCGCCGTGGTTGCCATCCGTTCCGCAGCGCGATAGTTCGCCGGATGGGTGGCCCAGGCCGCTTCCGAACGATGAAAGATCACCAGTGACTCGTCATTACCTGCGTCGAGCATGTCATCAATGAACTGCTGGCAATGACTGCTCTGCAGGATGAATGCCAACCGATCGACGAAACAGAGGTGCAGGCGCGCCTCCGGCGAGTAGGCTGCGGCCGCGCCGGCATACAACTCCCGAAACTGGTCGCCAACCCCCAAGCCGGGGCGATGGACGATGCACCGGAAGAAGGCGTTGCTCTCCAGCCAGTCGATCCACGCCGCTTGCGCTTCGGCTGTGGCGGCAGTGATGCCCAAGAACGCGCCGTCGAAGAGGCGCTCCATCTGGGATGTAACCTTCCGCAAGTGAGGCAGGAGCTCGCCGGCGGGATCATGGATCGGCAGCACGACGAATGAAGCCATCACCGATCCTCTTGGGCCTGATTGCGGGCCTTGCAGCACAGCGTCGTCAGCGCTGCTCGTTGTCTAGTCATCGTTCTCCCGGAACAGGTCGCGCAGCTCGCGTTCCCACACGTCATCCATCGGCAGGAATGGCGTCTCGTTGAACTCCGCGGAGATTTGCCGCAAGGTGTCATGCACTTTGAGCTGCGGCGACGAGCTGGCAAGCTCATCGAGCTTCTCACGCATCGAGCCGGTCAATTCGTCGCTCCGGTTGCGCAGATCAGAGAGGCTCAGGTCGAGCTCGAACATGTAATTCAGGCGGCGCATCAGCTCCCACCAGGCACGGTGGTCGGTGTCGATCCGCAGGCTCTGGCCCATGGGCGAGGACTCCGAGAAGTCGTAAGCTGGCACGAAGGCATAGAAGACGATGACCTCTATCCCTCGGGTCTCGGCCCGATGCGCCAGATAGGTGCCGATGGTGACGCCCCCCTCGTAGTCCGAGAAGCGCACCGCGTACTTCTCCAGCTCCTCTTTCAGGTG
>JALOOE010000364.1 GCA_025454565.1 Anaerolineae bacterium | reverse complement strand
TACGCGCTGAAGCTGGCCGAGGAGCTCAAGCAGGTGCCAGGCCTGGTGGACATCGATGTCTCGTACAAGCCGGGCAAGCCGGAAGCGCAGATCGTGGTTGACCGCCGCAAGGCTGCCGACCTGGGCATCAATGCGGCCACGGTGGGCAGCACCGTCCGCATGCTGGTCGAGGGCGACAAGGTTGCCACTTACAAAGGGGAAGGCGCCGAGGCGGATATTCGCGTCCAACTGCGCGAGGAAGATCGCCAGAAGCTCGATCAGGTGCTGGAGCTGCAGGTGCCGACCGCGCGCGGCTTCGTGCCGCTGCGCCAGATCGCCAACCTTGAGCTTTCCACCGGCCCCACGCAGATCGGGCGCGTGAACCGGCAATACTCGGTGGTCGTCGGCGCCAGCGCGTTCGGCCGCGTGCAGTCCGACGTGGTGGCCGATGCGACCAAAGTGATCAAGGCGCTACCGCTCCCGAATGGCGCAGCCTACTCGTTCACCGGCGAGCAGGAGATGCAGGAAGAGGCCTTCAAGAACCTGCTGATTGCCATGTTGCTGGCGGTCGTCTTCATCTACATGGTGCTGGCGTCGCAGTTCGGTTCGTTCGTCCAGCCGCTGGTGATCATGTTGGCGCTGCCGCTGGCGATCATCGGTGGGTTGCTGGCGCTGCTGCTCTTCCGGCTGCCGCTTGACATGACGGCCATGATCGGTCTGATCCTGCTGATGGGCCTGGTGACGAAAAACTCGATCCTGCTCGTGGATCTGACGAACCGGCTGCGGCGCGAGCGCGGCATGGGGCGCGATGCTGCGCTCAAGACCGCCGGTCCCGTCCGGCTGCGGCCCATCCTGATGACCACCCTGGCGCTGATCCTGGGCATGTTGCCGGTGGCCATCGGCCTCGGCTCCGGCGGCGACTTCCGGCGCAGTATGGCCGTCACGGTCATCGGCGGGCTGATCACATCGACGATCCTGACGCTGCTGATCGTGCCCACAGCGTACAGTCTGGTCGAAGGGGCAATCGAGCGCATCCGGGCGAGTCGGGCGGCGCGCCAGGCGCGCGCCGAGGCGGCCGCAGCCGCGAAGGAGAAAGAGACGGCCGCAGCCGGCGCAGCGTAAGGGCGTGTCAAGAAACAAGTTCCCGTTCTGGCTCGGTCGGAGACCGGCCAGAGGAGGAAGTTATACTTTGACAAGCCACGTTCGGCGACGAAAATGGCGAGGCGCCCGACAGTCTGGGACTGTCGGGCGCCTCGCCATTACTCCTCGGTGCGGGCCGACTCACTGCATTACTGAACTCTGTAGCACCGCGCCATTCGACAACCCAAGCAGCAGCGGTGCGCCGGGGTGCAATCCCTGCGGCGCCGAGACAGCGACCACCGCCTCGCCGGGCGGCACATCCGCCGCAAATTCGGTCCAGGCGCTGCCGCCATCCTCGGAGAGCGCTAAGCCCTCTGAGGTTACGGCCAGAATCGTCGGCGTCTGCGGGAAGTCGGTCGCCAACAGGATGGCGTTGACGGCGTCGCCCAACAGTCCCTCACCCAGCGCGGCCCAGGCGCGGCCCCGGTCACGCGAGATATAGAGGCCGTGAGCCTCCGTCCCTGCCAGGAGCAGCCCGTCGCGCTGGAAATCCGGCGAGATCGCCAGGCTGATTACCGGGGCGAGGTCGGGGGGGAACGGCACCTCCCGCCAGGCTCGCCCGCCGTTGGTGCTGCGGAAGATGCCGCTTTCGACAGCGGCGAAGAGCGTCTCATCCTGCGCGAAATCGGGCGAAAGCGCCAGAGCCAGCACGTGCAGATCGAGCAGCCCGAAGTTCCAGCGGACCCAATGCTCGCCGCGATCCGAGGAGCGGAAGACGCCATCTTCCATCGTGCCGGCAAACAGCACGCCGTCACGCTCGTAGCCGGCTGTCGCAGCCAGGCAGGAGACGATCGGCGGCGGTGACGGCAGCATGCTGAGGAACCAGGTTGCCCCCGCATCGTGCGAACGCAAGATAGCGCCCGTCACCCCGGCGAACACGGCCCGATCGGATGCGAATCCGGGCGACACGACCAGTGCGGAGGTAGCCAGATCCTCGGTCAGGCGCAGCGCGGCATACGCCGGCTCCCACGACGCGCCGGCATCGACGCTACGATATAACCCCGATGCCCGTCCCGCGAAGCATGTGCCATCGCGGTCGAACTGCGGCGACGCCGCAAGCGCGTAGACGACATCCGCCGAGTCCGCTTCCCGCTCGCCATTCAACGCAGATGAAATCTCCAGCGTCATGTGTTCAGCTCCTGCACCGGCTTGCGCGTGTGGACCAATACATCGGTGGTCAGTGCGAGGCCGGCGCTGGTCACGGCCGAGGAAACCGCGCGCGAGAGGACTGCCGCCGGATCGAGCACGCCCCCAGCCGCCAGGTCAGCCACCTTGCCTGCGACGACATCGAAGCCATAACCGGCGGGCGCGTGCTGCACCTGCGCCATCACCTCGCTCGGATCCCAACCGGAGTTCTCGAGAAGCACGCGCATCGGTTCCTCTAGCGCGCGATGGAGGATGCGGAACGCCGCACGAGCATCAGGGGTCGTCGCCTGCTGCAGCAGCCGCGTGATCGCGGGCTGGCAGTTCAACAACGCCACACCGCCACCCGGCACCACCCCTTCGAGCAGCGCGCCGCGCACGGCGTCGCCGGCGCGCTCGGCCAACTCTTTGTTGAACTCGATATCTGCCGGTGTGAACCCGCCGATCCAGAGGGTCGCTGTGCCGCCCATCAGCTTGCCGATGCGCGCCCGCAGCTTCTTGCGTTCGTCACCGGCGTCGATGCGCCGAAAGGCCGCACGAAGCTCGCCGATGTGCCGGCGCAGCGCCTTTGGGTCGCCGCCCCCGCCGATGATCCCAAAGTACTCGTGGTTGGCCCAAGCCAGACGCACCCGCCCGAAATGCGCGGGCGTGACATCGCGCAGCGTCTGCCTGGCGTCGCCCACAATCGGCGTCGCGCCGGTGAGGTGAGCCATATCCAGCAAGCCGTCCGCCTCATCATCGGATCCGGGGCCGGGAGATTTGACGGCGAAGATCCACAGGCGCTCCGGGTTCCGATTCAGCATCACCAACGCCATCGCGGCATCCGAGAGACTGCGGGCGACGATGACCAGCGCCTTGTGGCCGGCATCGATCGCCGCTTGCAGCACCGGCGCCAGCTCCTCCGGATCCTGGATGTCGAGATTGGTCAGCAGGATCGCGGCGTTCTCTGCCTCAGCGCGCAACACCGTCTTGTCGCTGGGCCGGGCGTCCGGCATGGGCGCGGTCTTCGCCATCGGCGCCAGCATCGCGCGGGACAGCAGGCCGCCATCCCAATAGATCCCCTCGACATATTCGCGATCCGGCTCAAGCCCACGCCCTTCCCGGATTTCGAGCCGGCCATATTCGCCGATGATGTCGAAGATCTCGCCCAGCAGCCTCGCCAGCGATGGCTCGAAACAGACCGCCTCGGCGACGCGCGTCAACGCCTCCTGACCTGCGACGGGCCGCGCCTGTTTCGCCAATTCGGCCAGGATGGTCTTTGCGCCGATATCGAGCTGGCGGCGAAACTGCATGGCATTGCCGCCGGCCGCCAGATAAGTCACGCCCTGGTTGAAGATCGACTGAAAAAGCAGCGCGAGGGTGACTGTGCCGTCCCCTTCCCGCTCGTGTTGGCGCCAGACCATGTGCCGCACGAACATCGCGCCCATGTCGGCATCCCGATCGGGCAATTGCAGGAAACGCCGCACGATCACGCCGCCACTGTCGAGCATCTCCGGCGTGCCGCCACGCACGACGCGATCGATGGCGACGACGCCGTGATGCGGTCCCAGCGTCGGCCGCAGGACGTTCACGAGCGTGTTGACGCCGCGCTGCAACCCACGAGCTGAGGACGGTTGGAATACGACAGAGGGGGTGCGTTCCGGTTCATCGGGGGGCTTTTGAT
>JALOOE010000363.1 GCA_025454565.1 Anaerolineae bacterium | reverse complement strand
CGGCGGCGTACGGCTGATGGCGGAACAGCTCAACCGTTCCGGCGGGCTGCTCGGCTACAAGGTGAAGGTGGTCGCGCTCGACGACGAGGCCGATTCCGACGTGGCAGTGACCGTCGCCGAACAGATCAAGGCGGCCATCCAGCGCGGGGACAAAGTGCTCGGCGTCATCGGCCATCCCAACTCCGGGCAGACCGATGCGGCGATGGCAATCTACAAAGACCTGGCCATCAACGTGATCACGCCTACCGCATCCGAGGTCAGCCTGACCAAGCAGGGCTTCCGCAATTTCTTCCGCGTGAACGCCGCCAACGATGTGCAGGCGAAAATAGGCATCGAGCATTTGGTGAACAAGCTCGGCGCTAAGAAGGTCGCGGTGCTCTACAACGATGATTCGTACGGCATCGACCTGGGCAAGCTGGTCGCGAGCGAGTTGACGCGTCTGGGCGCCCAGGTGCCGCTCTCTGCCCAGGTAAAGGTCGAGCAGAATCGCTTCGCAAGCGAGGTCGCCAAGATCAAGGCTGCGGGCGTGGATGCCGTCTACTACGCCGGCTACGAGGTCGAGTGCCCTTATCTACGTGCCGACCTGCGCGACGCCGGGCTGGACAAGCTCACGTTCATGGCATCGGACGGGTGTTTCCTGGCGGCGACTATCGACAACTCCGATGGCGCAGCCGAGGGCATGTATGTCACGAGCTTCGCGCCCAGCCCTAAGTCGACCGTGGATCAGGCCTGGACGCAGGCATACCAGGCGGTGGAATATCGCAACCCCGACACCTACTCGGTGAACGGCTACAGCGCCATGCAGGTGCTGGCCGAAGGCGCCAAGAAGGCCGGCGCGCTCAATGCCGCGAAGATCGGCGACGCCATCCGCAAGCTCGACCTGACCACGCCGCTCGGCAAGGTGCAGTATCAGGAGAACGGTGATTTGCGCACGCCGCAGATCTATATCTTCCAGGTGAAGGCTGGCGAGTTCGCGCAGGTCGCGCCGTAGCTGTTTTGGACGCGTGACTCCGCTGAGTCGTCTACCCGTTGTCTGTTGTCGCAGTGACCGATCCCTCTCGATGTTTTGTCGGGAGGGATTGGCTTTTGGGGGAGCCTCGACTATAATCCGGGCAGAAAGCAGCATAAGGCCCATGAGGAATCAACAGGACGCATGAATAGCTCATTTACGATTCTGACCATCTTCGCCCACCCCGACGACGAGATCGGCGCGGGCTCCACGCTGGCGTATTACAGCGACAAAGGCGCACACACCGTGCTGGTTTGCGCCACGCGCGGTGAAGTGGCGACGATCTTCTGCGATGACTGCGCCACGCGCGAGAACCTGGCCCAGGTGCGCACCGGCGAGCTGGAGTGCGCGTGCAGTCACATCGGCATCCGGGAACTGCGCTGGCTCGATTGGCCGGACGGCGGCGTGAAGGATCTGCCGCGCCGCGAGGCGGTCGGCCAGATCGTGCGGCAGATCCGCGAACTCCGGCCCGATGTGATCATCACGCATCCCGAGCACGGCCTCTATCCGCATCCCGACCATTTAGCGATCTGGGAGATGGTGCGTGAGGCATTCTCGCTGGCGGCCGACGCTGCCGAATATCCCGATGCCGGCCCGGCCTGGGCCCCCGCTCGGCTTTTCACGCGCGCCCTACCGCAGAGCATCTTCGAAAAATCACCGGGCTTGGCGGATTTTCGTGTGGAGCTGAACGGCGAGCTGCTCCCCTTCTACGCCACGCCGGACGATGAGGTCGATGTGATCATGCACGTCGAGCCGTGGGTCGAGCGCCGCATGGCCGCGTGGGAGTGCCACCGCTCGCAGCACAACCCGAAGGGCTTCTCTGCCACTATGCCGGATGGCGTCCGGCGTGAGATGGCTGCCAACGAGCATTACCTGTTGGCAGCGGCTCGCGTCCCCCTGCCCGACGGCGTGACAGATGATCTGTTGGCCGGTTTGGCGAAAGCGCCCGAAGGCCCCCAGGTCCTTCATGGCCTTGCTGAATCCGCGGCTGCTTTGCGCGCCGAGTTGACGGTTCATCTGGCGCTCGCCGACGTGTGCCAGGCTTACCTCCGTAACGGCACGGAGCCAAAACAACTCGCCACCTATCGCCACCTCGCCGACGGCGAGCAAGAGATCATCCACCGTATGGCTCAATTCCTGCGCATCGCCGGTGAGCCGGCGGGCGCAATCGAAGCCGACGCCAAAGTGAGCAGCAAGGGGAGGCACCAGGAATCTGCGCTGGATCGATTGTCATTCCTGTTGTCTGCTTTCGAGCGGTCGATGGCACGCTGCCAGGCGCGGGTGAAAGCCGCTGCTACCTCCGATCAACGGGCAGTCTGGGAGGAGTTGGGGCAGGCAGCCGAGGCGCAGGTCACAGTGACGCGGACGGCGATGACTTGACGGCGCGACTCGGAGGAACTGAATGGACTCCGATGTGATGCGTGCCTCCACACGAGGTGACGGCATGCCCACCAACGCCGCGATCGGCGCGCAACCTGCGTTGGTGGGTATCTTCTTGCTGGCCCTAACGCTGCGGCTCGCGGCTATCGCCTTGGTGGGCCCAAGTCCAGATATCGTCGGCTATTCCGAGAGCGGTCTCACCGCCGCCAACCTCGTCCAGGGCCGCGGTTACACGTACGACTACTATGGTTTGCGGCAAGCGTTGCCTCTCCAAGCGTTCATGCCGCCGCTTTTTGTGGGTTTTGTCTACCTCTGCCTCAAGTTCAGTGCGAATCCACCGCTGATCTTTGCCCTGGCCCAAGCCTTCCTCTCCGCGCTGACGTGCCTGGCGGTCTACTGGCTCGCCATCGAGTTGTCGCGCAATCGCATCGTGGCGCTTCTGGCGGCCCTGGGTGTGGCCTGCTATCCGGTGCTGATCCTGATGGTCACGGTGCCGGCATCGTTGACGTTGCATCTGGCTGTGTTGGCGTGGGCGCTGGCGTTCACCGCACCGCTGGCTCGCCGTCGGTCTGCGGGATACGCGCTGGCAGCCGGCGTGCTGTGGGGCGTCATGGGGTTGGGCCGGCCCGCCATGTTGGCTTTCCTGCCGTGCATTGTGCTGTGGCTGGCCCTGAATCGCGACGCGAGCCGCCGTTGGCTGCGCGACGGCGCCGTGTTGGTCGCCGCGGCCGTGTTGATCGTCGTGCCGTGGACGATCCGCAATGCCGCTGTGCTGGGCCGCTTCGTGCCGGTCGCGACCAACGGCGGCTTCGTCTTCTGGAACGGCAACAACCCTTTCACCACGGGCAGCGGCCATGATGTGTACACCGACAAGGCCAGCCAGTTCCTGGGGCGCCCTGTCGATGCGCAATTGCCGGCGGTGATGCAGTGGCAGCCCTATCCGTTGCCGCCCGAGATCCAGCGCCAGGTGGCGACCCTGCCGGAAACGGAGTTGGATCGCCGGCTGCTCCAGGCCGGGCTGGACTTCATGCGGCAGGAGCCGCGGGCATGGGCGGCATTATTGGGCCGCAAAGTGATCGCGTTCTGGTGGTTCCGCGAGAATCTCGGCGCGGCCTATGAGGGCAGTTGGACGCGCTATTATAAGCCGCTCTATATCCTGACGCTCCTCCTGACCGCCGCCGGGTTGGCGTTGTCGGTCGCGCAATGGCGGCGTTACAGCCTGCTCTACCTGTTTTTCGGTTTCACTGCCGTCACGTATATCGGCTTCCAGGTGTTGACACGTTACCGGTGGGAGATCGAGCCGTTCTTTCTGATCTTCGCTGCGCTGGCGGTGACGGCGCTGGCTTCACGGTTGGTTGCGCCGAAGCGGGCCGCGAGCCCACCCTGACCCGCGTCATGGCGCGATTCTCCGAACTCAGCTAACATGGAGGTGCAAGAGGCCTGCCAGCCGGCCTCTAATTTCGGTCTACCGATGGAGGTCAGACGTGATTCGATTGTTGTCCGGCAATGAAGCCGTGGCGCGCGGCGCCTGGGAGGCAGGCGTC
>JALOOE010000362.1 GCA_025454565.1 Anaerolineae bacterium | reverse complement strand
CGGCCCGCGGTGCTGGTGTGGGCGGTGTGGGGGCTGGCGATGGCCGCCTGGAACCTGCGGGAGCGCGCAGACAGCGATCAGCCGATGCCGTTCGTGGCGCGAAACGCAGGCGAGAATGCGGGGACGCGGGCGCGCGTGGCAATCACGGAAGAGACCTGAGACCTTCGGCGTCCCAATATGACTTGCGGGGCCGTTGTCCACACTAGGGGCAGCGGCCCCGTTTTCATGCGCCAGCAGAGCGGCAAGACGGGCGGAGCGTGCTTGGCGATTCTGCAGCCCGATGATATGATAGCGGGGCTATCAGGCATGAGCGACATCTGGCGTCGAAGTTTGCGCGTTCAGTAGCATGGCATACGGCGCTGGCAGCTCGAAACTGCTAAGATGTGAAGCGGTACGATTTTCTAGCGCGCCTGCTTTGGCCCTCTCCGACCGAGCCAACGGCGGGCACAGGATAGTAATTCAGCTATGCAGGGCAACGTCACGATTGATCCGATCCCGCTGGAACCACAGACCAAAGCGCCCGTCCGTCGGGCGCGGCTGCCCGACGAAAAACTCACGCCGGGCCGCAAGCCGGAGTGGCTGCGTATCAGGCTGAGCCAGAACGACGAATACTGGCGGCTGAAGTCGCTGATGCGCACGCAGACGTTGCACACAGTCTGCGAGGAGGCGTTCTGCCCCAACCTGGGTGAGTGTTGGAGCCGCGGCACGGCGACGTTCTTGCTCATGGGTGATATCTGCACGCGTTCCTGCAAGTTTTGCAACGTCAAATCGGGCAAGCCGCTGCCGCTGGACGAGGATGAGCCGCGGCGCGTGGCCGAATCGGTGCGCGCGATGGCGCTGCGCCACGTGGTGCTGACCAGCGTGGATCGCGACGATCAGCCTGACGGCGGCGCACACATTTTCGCCGATGCGATCCGCGAGATCCGGCTCGTGCAACCCGGTTGCACGATCGAGGTGCTCATCCCCGACTTCAAGGCCGATCCTGCGGCCCTGAAGCTGGTGATGGACGCCGAGCCCGAAATTTTGAACCACAACACGGAAACGGTGCCGCGCCTATCGCGTTGGGTGCGCCCTCAGGCCAAACCGGAGCGGAGCCTGGCTGTCTTGCGCATGGCGAAGGAGATGAATCCGGCCGGCTTGACCAAGTCGGGTTTCATGGTGGGGCTGGGCGAGACATGGGCTGAGATCCTCCAGGTCATGGATGATTTGCGGGCGGTCGATGTCGATATCCTGACCATCGGCCAGTATCTCCAGCCAAGCAAGAACCATCTGCCCATCGAGCGCTACTATCATCCCGACGAATTCGTGGAGCTCTCCAACGAGGGGCATCGCCGCGGCTTCAAGTGGGTCGAGTCGGCGCCGCTGGTGCGGTCGTCATATCATGCGGATGGGCAGGCGCGGATCATCGATCGCGTCACAGAAGCATAGAACAGCCATATGGCGTAGTGCGTATTTCGTTCCCAACTGCTAATCCAGGATTGCCGGGAATGTGCGTGCGTTACACTACGCACTACGCAATACGCACTACGCATCACGCAACACGCTATGCAAATTCTCACAGTCGACATCGGCACCGGCACTCAGGACATCCTGCTCTTTGACAGCGAGCGGGCGGTGGAAAATTGCCTCAAGTTGGTGATGCCTTCGCCCACGCTGTTGATCGGCGAGCAGATCAAGCGGGCGACCGCGGCGCGGCTGCCGTTGGCGATCCGGGGCGTGGTGATGGGCGGCGGACCGGCCGCCTGGGCGGTGGAGGCGCATCGCCGGGCCGGGCTGCGCGTGCTGGCGACGCCCGCGGCGGCGGCCACCTTCAACGACGATCTTGACTATGTGCAGCGCGAGCTGGGCGTCGAGATCATCCCGGATGAGGCGGCGCGCAAGCTGCCCTCGGATGGGCAATACGCCCACATCGAATTTCGCGATTTCGACTACGAGGCCATCCGCGGGGCGTTTGCAGCGTTCGGCTTCGACCTGCGGCCCGACGCCCTGGCGCTGGCGGTTTTCGATCACGGCGCGGCGCCGCCCGACGTCAGCGACCGGCAGTTTCGGATGGATTACCTGGTCGAGCGCCTGGGCCGTGACCGGCGGCTGAGCACCTTCGCGTGCCGCGCGGCCGATGTGCCGCCGATCATGACCCGGCTGGCTGCGCTGGCCGCCACCGCGCTCGCGCAGGCCGCTGTGCCGGTGATCGTCATGGATACCGCGCCGGCGGCGGTGCTGGGCGCGCTCGATGATCCGGTCGTTGCGGCGCACCGGAGCGCGCTGGTCGCCAACGTGGGCAACTTCCACACGCTGGCCTTCCAGTTCCGGGAGGGCGCATTCGTCCGCCTGTTCGAGCATCACACCGGCCTGCTCACACCGGCGACCCTGACGGGATGGCTACGCGCCCTCGCCGCCGGCGAGATCAGTCATGCGGCGGTGTTCGCCGATCACGGTCACGGCGCGCTGGCATTGGACGCCGCAGCCGTGCCGCTGGAGTTCCTGGCTGTCGTCGGCCCCCGGCAGGCGATGCTGCGGGATGCCGGGTTGCCGGCCTACTTCGCCGTGCCGCACGGCGATCAGATGCTCACCGGCTGCTTTGGCTTGCTGCGCGCCTGCGCCGATCTGGAGCCGGCGTGGCGGGAGCCGATCACCGAGGCGCTGGCGGGACGCGCCGATCGCAGTTTATGGTAGATAGACGGAGGACGGAGGACGGACGACGGAGGAAGAAGACCCCAAGCAGCCCTTGACGTTTCACTATTTCACGTTTCACGTTTCACTCGTTACGCATAATCATCCATCACACATACGAGGTTCTTATGGCAGACCGAGACATCACCAAAGACGTACTCCGCATGTTCAACTACGGCCTATATGTGGCCACCGTCCAGAACTTTGATGGGCCGCGGGCGGCAACGATCAGTTGGGTGACCCAGGCATCGTTCGAGCCGCGCCTGGTCGCCGTGGGGATGCGCAAAGGCACGGCAATCTGTGAGATCGCGCGCGCCAACAAGCGTTTCTCCATCCAGGTGGTCGCTGCGGATCAAACGGATTTCGCCAAGGCGTTCTTCAAGGTCACGCAGTCCGGCCCTGACCAAATCGCAGGCTACCGCTTCAGCATGACTGCCAACGGCCTGCCCCTGTTCGATGATGCAGCAGCCTGGTTGGAGTGCGAGGTGGTCGAAGAGGCCAACGCCTCAGGCGATCATGCGCTCTTCATCTGCAGCGTGCTGGGCAGCGGCGTCCGAGAGCCTGCCCGTGCCGCGCTGGCCCTGCGCGACACGCCCTGGCATTACGGCGGTTGAAGCCGGTTGAACGTTGACAGGTTGAAGGTGCAAGGTTCAAGGTTGAAGGAATCGTTGTGCTACCTTCAACCTTGAACCTCGAACCTGTAACCGCAAGGGGATTGCCGATGATGTCCGAACAAGCGCTCACCGAGGTGCGTAGTGATGCTGTGCGCCGGTTGACGAGCGGTCTCTACATCCTGACGACATGTGTAGAGGATACCCTGCACGGGGCCACGGTCGCCTGGGTCACCCAGGTATCGACCGAGCCGCTGCTCGTGCTGGTGGCGCTGCGTCGCAACTCGCACCTGGCGCACGCGGTCCGCAAGGCCCACCGCTTTGCGTTGAACATCCTCGCGGAAGACCAGGAAGCGCTCGCCGAGCGTTTCTTCAAGCACACGACGGCGCCCGCCAACTCGGCCAATCTGCAAGGATTCGCCTATCGGCCTGCGATCGACCATTGCCCGCTGCTCACCGATGCTATGGCGTGGTTGGAGTGCCGCCTGGCCGCCGAACCGGAATCGCCCGGCGATCATGCCCTCTTTCTGGGCGAGGTGACTGGAACCGGGGTGCGACGCGAGGGGCAGCCGATGGTGTTGGGGGACACCACCTGGTCGTATGGGGGAAAGACCGGATGACCGCACCTGATTATCGCGCAGAGGCTGAGGGGCTGCT
>JALOOE010000361.1 GCA_025454565.1 Anaerolineae bacterium | reverse complement strand
GCCGCAATCTCCAGGAGCTGCGCAAGAAGTCAGGCCTGGAGATCAGCGACCGGATCCGCACGACCGTGCAGGCCGGGCCGCAACTCGCGCCGGTGTGGCGGCACTTCGGCGCCGTTATCGCCGCAGACACGCTCTCAGTCAGCTTCGATCAGGCGGAGCCGGCCGCAGGCGCGTTCGTCGCCGGCCTGAAGCTGGACGGCGAGGATGTGGTGCTTGGGATCAGGAAGGCATGACTGGAAACTGGATCCTAGAAGCTGGATACCGGAAGCTGGACGTTGGATTGCCGGCCCCGCTGGTTTCAAGTATCCAGTTTCCAGCTTCAAGCTTCCCGCCCGCCGCTTTGGCCATTCATCTAGCTTGCGTTACAATGTCGGCGCCGGGCAGTGCCAGACCCGGCGCCGAAACAGTGTTGTTGATAGGATTGCGTCGTAAAGGGTTGCGGAATGTTATCACCGGATCGGCTGGAGCGTCTGCGGGGCTACCTGCTCGAAGAACAGGCGAACCTGCACCACCAGATCGTGGGCCTGGAAGAGTCCTCGCAGGGGGCTGACGTCGGATCGGGCAACCACATGGCCGAGGACGCGACGGCTGCTTTCGATCAAGCCGCCGCGGTGTCGCTGCTGCGAGAGCACCAGACGGTCTTGGCGCAGGTCGAGCGCGCACTGGCGCGCATGGCGAACGGCACCTACGGCTTGTGCGAGCGGTGCCGCGAACAGATCGATTTCGCACGCCTGAAGGCGATTCCTCACGCTCCGTTTTGCATGGCTTGCCAGAGGTTCGCTGAACTGTGAGTCAGTCGGAGCCGGCTAACTGGAAGCAGACCCTCGGCCGCTGGATTTGGGTGCCGCTTGTGATGGCGCTGATTTTGTTCGTCGATCAGACGTCGAAGGCCTGGATCGAGCGCACTGTGCCGTTTGGCGGATCCTACGCGCCATTTCCCGCGCTGGACCCCTACTTCATGCTTGTTCACTGGGGCAACACGGGCGCGGCCTTCGGTTTGTTGCGCGGGATGGGCGGCGCTTTCGCGCTGGCCGCACTGATCGTGATTGTGCTCGTATTGATCTTTTCGCGCCAGATCCCACTCGACAACTGGGGCGTCCGCCTGTGTCTCGCGATGATCCTCGGCGGCGCGATCGGCAACCAGATCGATCGGCTGCGCGTGGGCCATGTCACAGATTTCCTCCTCTTCCAGGCGCCCCTGGGTGACCGCATGGCCCAGTTTCCTGCGTTCAACGTGGCGGATAGCTGCATCACGATCGGGGTGATTTTGATGGCGCTCCTGCTGCTCCGCGCTGAAGGGCAGAGAGCAGAACAGCCCGGCAGCCAGGTCGAAGGGTAACGACTCGGCCTCTTGATAGGACCTCCTCGCTTGTTTGACGACCTGGTTGATGATCTGGCGGATGAGGGCACGGTCATCACGCGTCTCGTGACCGTGGGCGGCGAGCGGCTGGATAAGTGGCTCGTCGGCCAACTGCCTGAGCATTCGCGCGCCGAGATTCAGCGTTGGATCGCCGATGACCTGGTGACGGCGCGGCATCGACCGCTCAAGGCGAGCTATCGCGTGGCTGTTGGCGATGAGGTGACCGTTGTCATCCCGCCCGTCGAAGCGTATGCGGTCGAGGCTGAGGCGATTCCGCTCGAGATCGTGTTCGAGGATGCCGATCTGCTGGTGATCAACAAGCCGGCCGGTATGGTGGTGCATCCTGCGGCCGGCAACTGGCACGGCACCCTCGTCAATGCGGTGCTGCATCATTGCCCCGATCTGGAAGGGGTGGGCGGCGCGCACCGGCCCGGCATCGTCCACCGGCTGGACAAAGATACCTCAGGCCTGATCCTCGTGGCGAAAAATGACGCCGCGCACCGCGCGCTCCAGGCGCAGTTCAAGGCACGTACTGTCCACAAGACCTATCTGGCATTGGTTCATGGCTGGTTACGGTCGGAGCACGGGGCGGAACGGGGGGAGATCAATGCGCCCGTGGGGCGCGATCCGCACAACCGACAGCGGATGGCTGTGGTGTCGCTCGCGCAGGGGCGAGCGGCGGTGACACAATATGAGATAAGGCAATATCTGGAGCAGGCGACCGGAAATTCAAGGGGTTCCGGCGCTGCAGATGGCCGATATACACTCGTCGCCTGCCACCCCCTCACCGGCCGCACGCACCAGATTCGGGTGCACCTGGCCCACATCCACCATCCGATCGTCGGCGATGCGCTTTACGGCGGCGGACGCAGGGCTTCCCTGGCGTGTCCGCGCCAGTTCCTCCATGCCGAGCGCATTCGCTTCATCCTGCCCGCCACGGGCCAGGGCGTCGAGTTCGCCGCACCCCTGCCGGCCGACCTGCAGGCGGTGCTCGATGGGTTGCGGGATAGCGGTTGAAGGTTGGCGGGTTACAGGTTGAAGGTTGGCAGGTTACAGGTTACAGGTTGAAGGTTGGCAGGTTACAGGTTGAAGGTTGGCAGGTTACAGGTTGAAGACGGGCAGGTTACAGGTTGAAGGACGGGCTTATCAACCTTGAACCTGGCACTTTCAACCTTGAACCTAGCACTTTCAACCGTCAACCTGGCACTTGAACCGGCCGCCCCGGCACCTTGTGACAACCCCGGCAGCGCGCCTCGTACACCTCGCTCGCCCCCACCAGGATGATTGGATCGTGATAGTTGGCCGGCTGGCCGTTGATCAGCCGCTGAGTGCGGCTGGCGGGCGCGGCGCACACCACGCAGATCGCATGCAGCTTGTCAACCAGCTCGGCTTCCGCCATCAGGAGCGGCATCGGCCCGAACGGTTCGCCGCGGAAGTCCAGATCCAGCCCGGTGACGATCACGCGCAGACCGCGATCGGCCAGCATCCGGGCGACATCGGCCACGGTCCAATCGAGGAACTGCGCCTCGTCGATGGCGACGACAGTGGTGTCTGGGCGCAGCCGGGTCATGATTTCGCGCGCGTTCTCGACGGTCTCCGCCTCGCAATGTAGCCCATCATGCGAGGCCACCTGGGTGATGGAGTAGCGATCATCGAGCCTGGGCTTGAATACCTGCACTTTTTGGCGGGCGATTTCGGCGCGACGCACCCGGCGGATCAGCTCTTCGGTCTTGCCGCTGAACATGCTGCCGCAAATCAACTCGATCCAACCGCCGGAGGGTTGTAGATAGGGCATGAGCACCTCGATGCTGGAAGCCGGGGTCTGAGGATTTTTGAGCAAAGAAAAAGCTGGATACCGACGCGCGTCAGCATCCAGCTTCAAGTATCCAGCTTCCAGCGTTACGCGTCGCCGCGGCGCTTAGCCAGGCGCGCTTCCTGCGCTGCCCGACGTTGTGTCTCCTGGAGCAGGCGCACTTGCTCGGAGGTCTCGGCCGTGCGCTCGAGACGCTTCATGAAGCGATCGACCTGTCCGGCGGTGTCGACGATGCGCTGCTCGCCGGTGTAGAACGGATGGCAGGCGGAGCAGATGTCCACCTTGATCTCCGGCACGGTGCTGCCGGTGGTCCAGGTGTTGCTGCACGCGCAGATGATCCGGGCGTTCGGGTAGTACTTCGGGTGAATCTTGGGTTTCATGGGAATATCCTTATCCGTGAAACGTCATGCGTCAAACGGAGATCAGCGCACTCGCGACATCAGACTCGACGTTTGACGTTTGACGTTTGACGTTTTACGCCTCAGGGTAGACGCTGACGATCTTCTTGCCGGCCTTCGACTCGAACTTGACGTAACCGGGGGCCGTCGCAAAGAGCGTATAATCCTTGCCCAGATCGACGTTGGCGCCGGGATGGAAGGTCGTGCCGTGCTGCCGGACGATGATGCCGCCCGAATTGATGCGCTCGCCGCCGTAGACCTTGACGCCCAGGCGTTGACCGACGCTATCGCGACCGTTGCGGCTGGAGCCGCCACCTTTTTTGTGAGCCATGACTGCCTCTCCTCAACTCACGCTTGAATGCTATCGAT
>JALOOE010000360.1 GCA_025454565.1 Anaerolineae bacterium | reverse complement strand
GCACTGGCAGGTGAAACCGGGGTGGCCTTCGTCAGCGGGGACGCGGGCAGCGGCAAGACGATGCTGCTCGAAGCCTTCGCCACATTGGCGATGACAGGGCGCCCCGATCTGCTGGTGGCCGGCGCACGCTGCAGCCTGGGTGGCGATCTTGACCCCTTTGCACCCCTGCGCCGGCTTGCAGATACGCTCTTTGGGGATCTGGCCGGGGAGACGGCCTGGCCGCTGCATGGTCGTACGGCGGCCGGTCGTTTGCAGGATGCTACGACACTCCTGCTATCCGCACTGGCCAGGCAAGGCAATGGACTGGTCGAGGTGCTCGTTCCGGCTGCCTCCATCGCCCGCAGAGCCGGTCGATCCGCGCCTCTGGTCGCGCCAAGCAGTCAGCAGGGATCGCCGCCACTCTTACAAGGATCCCTCTCGCAGGGGGCCCTGTCGCAGGGGGCCCTGTTCGACCAGTTAATGCGGACCCTGGCTGAGATCAGCCGGGAACAGCCCCTGCTCCTTCTCTTCGACGACCTGCACTGGGTGGACGAGGCGAGCGCGGCCTTTCTCGCCCACCTCGGCCGAGAACTGAGCCGCAGCCGGCTCCTCGTTCTCGGCGCATACCGCACCTCGACCGTCAGTCTGGGGCGCCGCGACGCCCGCTCGGGCGAGATGGCGCGCCACCCACTCGCGGCCGTCGTCAATGAGCTGCGCCGCGAGAGAGGCGACATCGTGATCGAGCTGGACCGGGCGGACGGCCGGGCGTTCGTCGAGGCCTACGTGGACACCCAACCCAATCGCCTGGGCGCCCCCTTCAGGGATGCGCTTTACGCACAGACGGGTGGCCATGCCCTGTTCACGGTAGAGTCACTACGCAACCTCCAGGATCGCGGCGAACTGCGCAAGGATGAGGCGGGCCGGTGGGTCGCCCGCGAATCGCTCGACTGGGGCGAGCTACCGGCGCGTGTAGAGGCTGCGATCGCCGAGCGCATCGAGCGCCTGCCGGCAAAAAGCCGGCGCTTGCTCTCCGCAGCGAGCGTGCAAGGGGACGACTTCACCGGCGAGCTTGTCGCCGAGTTGACCGGCAAGCCGGTTAGTGAGGTCGTTGCGGCGCTGAGTGGCAGCCTGGCGCGCCTACACCACCTGGTGCGATCCGAAGGTCTACAGCAGGTGGGCAGCGACCAGCGCGCGGTGTACCGGTTCAGGCACCATCTGTTTCAGAAGTACCTCTATGACGAGCTCGACCGGATCGAACGCAGCCGGTGGCACGCCACGGTAGCTTCCAGCCTGGCGCGACAGATCGGGGAGGATCCAACAGAGCGCGAGCGCTTCGGCGCGCGGCTGGCCTGGCATTACGAGTCAGCAGGCCTGCCGGTGCTGGCGGCCCGCGCGCTCCTCGACGCCGGCCGGCAGGCCACTCGCATGTCGGCCTTTCGCGAGGCGCTCAACCTGTTCGATCATGGGTTGGCGCTGCTGCATACGGTGGACGCAACGCGCGCTGCGCAAAGCGCGTCCGCCGCGCCGGAAACTGCCCAGGTCGAACAACTGCTGCAAATCGCACGGTTGGTCCCGCAACGGAGCTTGAGTGGTTCGGGCGCCACAGGGGTGGAGAGCACTCTGGCGCAGGTGATTGAAGCGGGAGCGGGCGACCTACCGGACCGGACAAAGCTGGCCGCCCTTGCGGCAGAAGCGGACCACCTGGTTGCGCGGGGCCAGTTCGAGAAAGTCCTGGACATCGCGCGCCGGATGCTTGATCTGGCGACGCGCTGCGGGGACGATGCCTTTGAGGCGCTCGCCCATTTCTGGTTCGGCTTCATCTACCACCTGCTGGGCGAGCCCCGGAAGGCGGATGGTTATCTGGAGTGGGTTTTGGCCCGACACAAGTTGGGCCGGTGGGCAGAGCTCCGGGCGCTGGTCGGATTCGATCTCTTGCCACACTCGCTCACGATTTCAGCGATCAACAAGCTTTCCTTGGGGTATCCTGACGAGGCATTGACGCGCGGCGCCCAGGCGGTGACCGCCGCCCAGGATCTGGGGGACCAGTACGGCCTGGCATTCGCCTCAGCGATCGGCTCAATGACGCTTTTCCTGCTGCGTAGCGATCCAGAGGCTCTGGAGGCACGCAGCGAGCTGTGTTGCCGGCACTGCGAGAAGCATGGTTTTGCCTGGTGGCAAGATTACGCCGCAGCCTTCCTGGGTTGGCTGATCGTCATGCGCGGCGAGCCGGATGAAGGCATCAAGCGCATGCACAGCGCGATGGCCGCGTGGCAGGCGACAGGCATGCTGCTTGGAGTGGACAGTCTTGGCATCGTCCTGACGGACGCGTACCTGGAGGCAGTCCGTCGGCGCCCGGAAAGAGAGGATCCGTTTGCGGATAACCGCCGCGCCAGCCTTCTCACGGAGGGCCTGGCAAGAATCGATGCCCTGCTGGCGCCCAACAGCCTGTGTGGGCAATGCTACCAGACGGAGCTCTACCGCATACGCGGGGAGCTGCTGCTGGCGCGTGACGGCCTGGCCGCGGCGGGCGAGTCGTTGGCGTGTTTCAAACGGGCGCTGACGCTCGGCCTGGAGAAGGGTGCGCTGGCCTGGCAGCTACGCGCCGCCATGAGCCTGGTACGCTTGCGGGAGCGCCAGGGCGAGGCATGCGCGGGAGAGCTGGCGGAGGCGCGCAGTTGCCTGCGCGACCTGTACGCACGGTTCACGGAAGGACTGGCCTTCCCCGACTTACAGGAAGCCGCGGCGCTGATCGGCGACTCGGGGTGCGTCGAGATGGGACCGGAAGAGGTCGAACCCTCAATCCTTGAGGCAGCAAGCTGAGCCGCAGGTCGGAGCAGCTATCCCGACGCCGCACTCGCGCTGGTTCGCGCAAAGCTCAGATCACGTGGTATACTTCTCCCAGACCAGCCTCTCCGCTACAATCAGAGTGTCAAACATGTCTGGCGCCTATTCCTACACCCCCAACATCTGGCCGATGCTTGTCTCCGCCATTTTTTCGGCCGCGCTCGGCGTCTATGCGTGGCGACACCGAATCGTTCCGGGTGCGGCTGCTTTTGCCGTCCAGGAGCTGTTCATTGCATTATGGGCCCTGCTCACGGCCATGGAGATGGCGGCGACAGTGCCCGTCAAGATCCTCCACCACAAACTCGAAGCCGCGGCTGCGCTCACGGCCATGATCGCCACGTTCTACTTCGCGCTCGAATATACCAGCCCGGGTAAGTGGGCCACCCGTCGCAATGCGCTGCTGCTTTCCCTCATTACCCTTGGCCTGATGGTCCTGATGGCGACGAATAATCTGCATCACCTGCTGTGGACGCGCTTGTGGTTTGATCGGGTCGTGCGGGTAGAGCGCGGCCCGTTAAACTTTCTCATCCTTGCCTGGGCTATCCTGCTGCCGACGCTGTCCGCGCTCTTGTTCCTGCGGCTGTCGCTACGATCCCGCGGGGTCTATCGCCGCCAGGCCCTCATGTTGTTCATCGGCGCCACGCTCCCGTTGCTCACCTTCTTCCTGGAACCTGCCGGCATCAACCCGCTTGCGCCGCTCGACCCGGTGATCCTCATGTGGAACGTGAGCAGCTTGCTTTATGCGCTGGCCATCTTCCGCTTTCGCATGTTGGCGGTCGTGCCGATCGGACGCGACACGGCCATCGAGCGCATGACGAACGGCGTGGTGGTCCTGGATGCGGAAGATCGGATCGTCGACATGAACCCTGCGGCCGGGGAAGTGCTGGCGCTATCGCGCGGTGCGACCATTGGGCGTCCGGCCGGGTATGCCCTGGCGCCCTATCCGGACCTGGCAAGACTCCTCGAGCAGAAAACCGCCGCAACCACCAGGATCGCCCTGGGGGGGACAAGTCAGCCGAAACACTTTCAAGTGCAGGCTTCCCCGCTGATCCATCCCGGCGGATTCCACCTGGGGCGGCTCATCTTGCTCCAGGACGTGACCGAGCAGCACCGCGCCCAGG
>JALOOE010000359.1 GCA_025454565.1 Anaerolineae bacterium | reverse complement strand
AACTGCGCCTGGAGCAGCCGATGATCCCAGAGATCGTCCTCCGACAGCGGTTGTTCGATCAGCAGCAGGTCCAGATCGTCGAGCGGCCGCAGCGCCGGCACCGTGTCGAGCGTGTACGCCGAATTCGCATCGACCTGGAGCCGGAGCGCCGGATGGGCGCGGCGGACCGCCTGCGCGTCGGCTACATCGCGGCCGGGCTTGATCTTGATCTTGATGCGGCGATAGCCCTGCGCCAGGTAGCCGTCCACCGTGCGCACCAACGCATCGGGCGCGGCCTGGATGCCGACCGACACGCCCACAGCCACGCGCTCACGCAGGTCCGTGCGCCTGCCGCCGAGCAGATCGCGCAGCGAGCGGCCCTCGCGCTGGCCCTGCAAATCCCAGAGCGCCAGCTCCAGCCCGGCTTTCGCCATCGGATGGCCGCGCACGCGCTCGGCGCGGCGCTGGAAATCGGCCGGCCCGGCCACATCCTGGCCCAGGATTGCCGGGGCCAGGAAATCAGCCAGGACATGCCGCGCCGTGCCCGACGTCTCGTAGGCGTAGCCGGGATCGCGGTCTGCCACGCACTCGCCGTAGCCGATCAGCCCCTCAGAGCGTACGGCGAGCAGGATGCACTCGCGCTCGGCGACGCGGCCGAACGAGGTCTCGAACGGGCTGCGCAGCGGCATCCGCAGGTGGTGTAGGGTGATACGGTCGATGAGCATGGCGGGTCTCGCAATCAAACCACGGAGGCACAGAGGACACGGAGAGACCAGGGATCAGGAATCAGGGGGCAGGAGTCAGTTTGCAGCCGCCAACATCCAGCTTCCAGTATCCAGCTTTCAGTGGTCTCCGTGCTCTCCGTGTCTCTGTGGTTCCTTAAGTCAGGATGTAGGCGGCGCGCGGCAGGGGCGCCGGCTCGAACACGAAATCGGTCACGGCCAGACCGGCGGCGAAGAGCGCCTCGAAGACCGCGCGCGTGCCCAGACGCCAGGCAGTCGCCAGCGTGCGGTCGGCGGCTTTGAGCGCCAGGAAGTCCGCTGGGATCTCCAGCAGCACGGGCGTGCCGGCCGGCTGGAGAGCCAATCTTTCCGGCGAGGGCGGCCGCGCCGCGCCGTCCGGCTCCGGCGGATTCACGCTGTGGGCGCCCGCGGCCAGAAGGCCGGCGAAGGTTGCTTGCCGGTTGTCGGTGCGCCGGACGCGCGTTTCGACGCGCTCCGAGGCGACCCACCAGTCCACCAGGAAGCGATCGGTGGGCAGGCCCGCGTTCAGGCCATCGCGCAGCTCGCCGTAGACGTTGCGCCGGTAGGTGTTGCAGACGGCCCCCAGCTTGGCGATGTTGAGTTGCGCGTTGCGGCTCAGCAGCGGATCGTACGTCCAGGTGACGAGATCGAGGCCTTGCCCGCAGACGAACTGCCGCTGATAGTGCTTGAGCGCATAGCCGACGCCCGCGCTGCGATAGTCGGGATGGACGCCCAATTGATGGGAGCACTGCTTGAGTTTCGCGGGATACCACCGCTCGTCCAGGCCGAGAAAGCCGAAGAGGAAGCCGATCAGCCGGTCGCCGTCGAACGCGCCTGCCACCAGACCGCCATTGTGCGCGATCGTCAGCAGCAAATGCCCCGGCGCCACATCCAGCTCCGTGCCCGGCCAGACGACCGTGCTCAACGCCTCGGCGGCGGCCATGTCAGCGGGGGTGTCCAGCGGTCGCAGCTTCCAACGAGCGGCAGTCTCACGAACGGCAGCCTCACGGGCCGCGGCGGACGCGTTCTCAGATTGCGATGTGCTCATGGCTGTTTGTCCCACCCCGATTCGAGCGGCTCCGGGTCGTAGTCGCCCCACTTGACATCCACCGTCAGCGCCAGGCGCACCATCTCCTCCAGGTTGGCCTTGCTCACCGCTTCTTGGGCGGCGGCTTCGCGGGCCGCGGCGACCTCGGGGGCCGGGGCGCGCTGGCTGGGTTCTACGGAGAGGATACGCACCGCGACCTCATCGGCGACGGCATAGGGTACGGTCGCACCGGCCGGCTGGCCGAGGATCGCCTGCGCCAGCGGCGTGCCGGCGCCCAGGAAGCCCGACGCAAAATCCGCCTGCGCATCAGGCGCCACGTCGAACGCCAGGCGTTCCACATCGCCGCGCTCGCTCAGCAACTCAACCTCGACATGCGTGCCGATCTTGACGCGCGGGATCGCCGGCGGCAGCGCGACCTGTTTGGGCGTATTTGTTGGCTGTGCCATATCAGCGCTCCACGTTCAGACTGGCCCATTATGCATCCCCATGCCGGGTTTCTGCAATTGTCCAGGGCTGCGGAGCGCGGTATAATGACGTCCTGCACGACCAGACGGTTTCCGCCTGAACCTCTCAGGACTTGACGGCGCCACACGGCACATGGCGGACAGCCAGGCGCTTGCCGGGCAGCGTGCTGCTGCTCGCGCTGCTCATCGGGTTGGCAGCCTGCGCGGCCGCGCCGCCCCCGGAGCCGCCTCCGCCGACCGCGATCCCGGTGGCCGCACCGCAGCCGACCCTCTGCGCGTTGCCTGGCGTCGTCGCGCCGACGCCAGCGGCCAATCCCGGATACACGCAACTGGACCCCACCACGGGCCTCCATGTCACAGGCCAGGCGCAGACGATTGACCCGGCGAGCTACCGGCTGAAGATCAGCGGCCGGGTGAACAACCCATTGGAGTTGACTTACGACGAGTTGCGCTGCCTGCCGAAGCTGGACTGCGACTGCACGATCATCTGCCCCGGCTTGCGGGCGTGCTGAAGCTGGCGGATGTGCAGCGCGATGCCCGGACGATTGAGATCATCGGCGCGGACGGTTATTCGACCAGTATAACGCTGGACGAGGCGTTGAGAGACGACAATTTCCTGGCGTACGAGTGGGCCGGGCAGCCGGTGCCCATCTTACACGGCTTCCCGGTGCGCGCGGTCTTCCCCCGACTCTCGGGCGGCAATTGGGTCAAGTGGGTGATCGAAATCCGGGTCAAGTGAGGGCGCAGCGCCCCACGGACAGGATCACATGCAGAGCATTTCAAAAACGCCGTTGACGCAGGTCACGGCCGAGGAGTTGACCGACGGCTACTACAATGCCGCGTATCGGCTCGATCTGGCGGACGGGCTGCGCTGCGTGCTGAAAGTGGCGCCGCCGGCATCTCTCGCCGTGCTCCGTTACGAGCAGGACATCATGACCGCCGAGGTGGAGACGATCCGCCTGGTGCGGGCACACACGTCGATGCCCGCGCCGGAGATCCTGTGCCACGATCCATCCCATACGTTGATCGACAACGAGTTCTTCATCATGGCATTCGTCGCCGGGATGCCGTTCCATAAGCTGCGCGCGTCGTTGCGCCAGGAGGATCAGCAGCGTATCCTCCGACAGATGGGCGCGCTTTTACGCGAGATGAACGCCATCTCCGGCAACGCGTTCGGCTATTTCACCCCGCGCAGCCCGCGCTTTGAGGATTGGCGCTCGGCCTTCGATTTCATGTTGCGCGGCGTGCTGGCCGACGGGCAAGCCGTGTCGGTCGAGTTGCCGCTGGGCCATGACGCGCTCCTCGCTCTTGTCCGCCGTAGCTACCCGGCCCTCGATGAGATACAGTCGCCCTGGCTCGTCCACTGGGATCTGTGGGACGGCAACGTCTTCGTCGATCCGGCCACCGCACAGATCACCGGCATCATCGACTTCGAGCGGTCGCTGTGGGGCGATCCGCTGATGGAGGTCAACTTCGGCGCGTTTGCCCCGCTCGAACCCGATTCTCCGCTGCTGCAAGGCTACGGCCGGCAGATGCTGGCGACGCCTGAGGCGCGCGTCCGGCGCACGCTGTACAACATCTATCTTTTTCTCATCATGATCATCGAATGCACCTACCGGCGGTATCCGACGCGGGATCAGGAGCAGTGGGCGCGGCGGTTGCTGGCGGTGGAGTTGGATAAGCTGCAGGCTTGATAACCGCCACCGCGCTGGCTCGGTCAGAGAGACGGAAGGCAGAAGGCAGAACGCAGAAGGCAGAATGGGTTCGGCTCGGTCGGAGACCGGCCGGAGCCGGCCAGACGGAAGGCAGAAGGCAGAAGGCAGAACGCAGAAGGCAGAATGGGTTCGGCTCGGTCGGAGACCGGCCAGAGCGGGTGGAGCGGGTTCGGAGAGTTCTTGGCGGGTTGGAAGAGGCGCGGATGGGCGGGCGGAAGCGGGTATATCTGATCAACACCGGCGGGACGATCGGGATGGCCCGGACGGCGGACGGTTACGCGCCGGCGCAGGGCTTCCTGGAAGCGCAGATGCGCCGGATGCCGGAGCTTGCTGATGCATCCATGCCGGAGTTCACTATCCACGAAGTGGCGCCGCTGCTCGATTCTTCAAATATGACGCCGCACAACTGGGTGCAGATCGCGCAGGAGATCCACCGCCACTACGACGAGTACGACGGCTTCCTCGTCCTGCACGGCACCGACACGATGGCGTACACCTCCTCGGCGCTGCCGTTCATCCTGCGCAATACCAGGAAGCCGATCATCGTCACGGGCTCGCAGATTCCGCTGTGCGAAATCCGCAGCGATGGCCGCGAAAACCTGATCACCGGCCTGCTGCTGGCCGCCGAGAGCGAGATCCCCGAGGTGTGCCTGTTTTTCGGCGATCGGGTCTTGCGCGGCTGCCGCGCGGTCAAGACCAGCGCGCGCGGCTTCGACGCGTTCGATTCGCCGAACTACCCGCCGTTGGGCCAGGCCGGGATCGACATCATCATCCATCGCGAGCGGCTGTGGCGGCCAGACGCAGGGGACGCGTGGCTGCACGAAGGGCATCTCGATGCGACCTCAGTGGGCGCGTTGCGGCTCTTTCCGGGCATCGCGGCCCGCGTGCTGGAGAACATGTTGATGCCGCCGATCCAGGGGCTCGTCCTGGAAACCTTCGGCGTGGGCAATGGGCCGGATCAGCACCCGGAATTCCTGGCCGTGCTGCAGCGGGCGACCGACCGCGGCGTGGTAGTCGTGAACTGCACGCAATGCCTGCGCGGCGCGGTCAGCATGGGCGACTACGCGACGGGCGCCGCGCTGGCGAAGGCGGGCGTGATCAGCGGCCACGACATGACGACCGAAGCCGCGCTGGCGAAGCTCTACACCCTCCTGAGCTCCGATCTGTCACCCGCGGAGGTCAGACGGCGGATGGGGCGCAGCGCGTGCGGGGAGTTGACGACTGCGTAGGGGCGAAGCATTCCTGAGCGCATTCGTGGCCATGCACGCCGGCGCCTGGTATCTGAGAACGTGCTCGACGATAAGCCGTCGTGGGAATGCTTCGCCCCTACAGATACACTCGAATCAGATCCGTAGGAGAGAACGCCATGCCGATGTCATCGTACGAAGTCGTGCGCCGGGCGGTCGAGTTCGCCACGCCCGACCGGCTGCCGATCCGCTTCGCCACGCTGGGCCTCAGCGATACCCACAACGTGAACTGGAACCAGATCGGCACGGGCGATCACGCGCTGCGCGAAACGCTGGACGAATGGGGCTGCACCTGGACGCGCTCCGAGGTGGCGAACATGGGCCAGGTGACGGGCCATCCGCTGGCGAATTGGCGCAGCCTGGATGACTATCGCTGGCCCGATCCCGATGATCCGGCGTTTTACGCAGGGATGGCGGCGCGCTTCGCCGGCTCCGACGGCAAGTACATCACTACGGGCATCTTCATGCTGCTGTTCGAGCGGATGCACGCGCTGCACGGCTTCGAGAGCACGCTGCGCGATCTGTTCCTCGAACGGGAGCGCATCGAGCGGCTCGCCGACCGTATCGTGGAGATCGACCTGGGCATCATCGACAACATCGGGCGGCGCTTCCCCGGCCAAATCCACGGCTTCAGCTTCACCGACGATTGGGGCACGGAGCGCTCCGGCTTCATCAGCGAGCGGCTATGGGACGACTTCTTCAAGCCGCGCTACAAGCGGCTGTTCGATGCGATGCACAGCCACGGCTGGCATGTCTGGATGCACTCGTGCGGCAAGATCGACGCGTACATCGACAGCCTGATCGAAGCCGGCGTGAATGTGCTGAACCTGCAACAGCCGCGCGTCTTCGGCTCGATCGAGCAGTTTGGCCGCCGCTTCGCGGGCCGCGTCTGCCTGGAGTCGCTGTGCGACATCCAGCATACCCTGCCGTTCGCGAGCGACGACGAGATCCGTGAAGAAGCGCGGCTGCTGACCCGCTCGTGGGGGACGGCGGCGGGCGGCTTCGTCCTGTCGGACTACGGCGACGGGCAGGCCATCGGGGTGCCGCTCGAAAAGAAACAGGTGATGCTGGATGCGTTCATCGCCGCCGATCGGTGGGCCGCAGCCGCGAGGGGATCAGCATGAACGCGATCTCGACCCCCAACGCGCCGCAACCGGCCGGGCATTATGCGCAGGCCGTCGTGCACAGCGGCATCGTCTACGTCTCGGGACAGCTCGCCATCGACCCGGCGACCGGCGAGAAACGCCTCGGGTCGATCGAGGAGCAGACCGAGCAGGCGCTGCGCAACGTCGCCGCGATCCTGGAGGCTGCGGGCAGCGATCTGGCGCATGTGCTCAAGACCACGGTGTATATCGCCGACATGAGCCTGTGGGGGCGCGTGAACACGGTCTACGCCCGCCATTTCGGCGAGCATCGACCGGCACGAGCGGTCGTGCCGACGCAGGCGCTGCATTACGGCTTCCTGATCGAGATCGAGGCGGTCGCGGCGGTGCGGTGACGGACGGTGGACGAAGGACGAAGGACGAAGGACGAAGGAAATGATCGATCCTGGATTGACGGGCAAGACTGTCCTGATCAGCGGCGCGAATCACGCATCGGTGCGGCGACGGCGCGGGCGCTCGCTGCGCAAGGGGCCCGCGTCGCTATCACCTACTATCGCGAGCCGCCGCGTTATTCCGAGGAAGAGATGCGGCAGGCGCGCGCGGCGGGCATCGGCGGTGAGCCGCTCTATCTGGCGATGCAGCAGACGCGCGTCGAGCCGCTGCTGGCCGAGATTCGCGGCCAGGGTGGGGTCGCCGTGGCGCGCGAGGCCGACCTGGGCGACGCCGCCAATATCCCGCTGCTGTTCGACTGGTGCGAAGCCGAGCTGGGCCCGGTCGATGTCCTGGTCAACAACCATACCTACGGCGTGTTGGAGACCTTCGACCCGGCGCTGACGACCGAAGAAGGGTTCCCGATACGCCTCGTCAGCGCCGCAGCAATCGACGCGCATTTCGCCGTGAACGCGCGGGCCTATGCGCTGCTGATGGCCGAATACGTCCGGCGCTATCTGGCACGCGGCGCGAGCCGGGGTCGCATCATCAACCTCAGCACCGACGCGGCGCACGCGCACGTCGCCAATGTCAGCTATGCTGCCAGCAAGCACGCCATCGAGTCGTACAGCCGGTCGGCCGCCGCGGAATTGGGCAAGTACGGCATCACGATCAACATCGTCGCGCCGGGGCCGATCCAGACGGGCTACATCACGCCGCAGGCCGAGGCGGAGATCGCGGCGGGCACGCCGCTCGGCCGCGTGGGCCGTCCCGAGGATGTGGCGGACGTGATCGTTTTCCTCGCATCGGATCAGGCGCACTGGTTGACGGGGCAGTTGGTCTATGCCGGCGGCGGCTGGCGGATGGGGCAGTGAGTTGGCGGGCGACGG
>JALOOE010000358.1 GCA_025454565.1 Anaerolineae bacterium | reverse complement strand
CATCCCCACCAGCGTCGGCGCACGCTTGCGTTACCAACGCGACCGCGATAGCCAGGCCTACAAAGACGTCTACCAACAACGCACCGCAGCCGAACGCACACCTGCACCTGCGCTGCGGCGCAGCCGCAAGTGCAGGTGTCAACGGCCAGGCCGTCGCCTACCTCAACACGCTGATCTACATCACGCGATTATGACGCGGTTACGCCTCACCGTAATCGTGGCAAAACGCTGTCGAACCCTCCATTTTCATCGCGCGCGGTGCGCCGCTTATCCAGCGGCACATGATCAACTAACCCCCGTTGCCATTTCTTCGATCTCCTCAAACCGGACTGCTCGTCCGCCCCATTTGTCCTGCGCCGCACTCCGCTGTAAAATCATACTTACTCTTCCCCGGAGGCATCGTATGGAGCTACTCAAGGAACGCATCCGCCGCGAAGGCGTCAACATGGGTCACGGCATCTTGAAGGTGGACAGTTTCATCAACCATCAGGTAGATCCGGCCCTGATGCTCGCCGTGGGCGGCGCGCTGGCAGCGCGCTTCGCCCATCTCGGCGCCAACAAGATCGTCACCGCGGAGATCAGCGGCATCGCGCCGGCGCTGATGACGGGTCTTGCGCTCGGCATCCCGGTCGTGTACGCGCGCAAAACGAAGCCGGTGACCATGCATCCCAACACCATGAAGGCCAGCGCGCCATCCCACACGAAGGGCGTGATGACCGAGTTGATGATCTCGCCGGAGTTTCTCGGCCCGCGCGATCACGTGCTGGTGGTCGATGATTTCCTGGCGCGCGGCGAGACGATCCGCGCACTCGTCGATCTGGTGCGAACGTCCGGCGCGACGCTGATCGGCATCGGCGCAGTCGTCGAAAAACGCTTTGAAGGCGGCCGCGCCGCGCTCGCCAACCTAAACGTGCCGATCGAAACCCTGGCAATCATCACGGACATGAGCAACGGGCGGATTGTCCTGGAGTGAAAGTTTCAGGTTGGAAGGTTTCAGGTTTGAAGGTTCCAGTGAGAAGCGGTTCCAACCTCCAACCTCCAACCTCCAACTTTGAACCTTCAACTTTGAACCTTTTTGAACCTTCAACCCGGAACCCTGAACCGACCTGCGGCGGAGCTGCCATGCATGATACTATCGCCATCCTTGACTACGGCTCGCAGACCGCGCAACTCATCGCGCGGCGCGTGCGCGAGCTGCACGTCTACTGTGAGCTGATCCCGTGGGATGCGCCGGCCGAGCGGTTCGCAACGCTCGATCCGAAGGGCTACATCCTGTCGGGCGGGCCGGCCAGCGTTTACGATCCGGGCGCGCCGCGCTTGCCGGATTTCGTGTTAGCTTCCGGCCGGCCGGTGTTGGGCATCTGCTATGGGATGCAATTGCTCGCGCTCGCGCTGGGCGGCCGCGTCGATCCGGCGGCGCGGCGCGAATACGGCCATGCCGACGTGGTGATCGTGGCCGAGGACGCTCCCCTGTTTGCCGGTCTACCTGAAGAGATGCGCGTATGGATGAGCCACGGCGATCATGTGGCCGACCTGCCGCCGACCTTTGCACCGCTGGCGATCACCCCAGCCTCGGTGGCCGCAATGGGCGATATCGCG
This sequence comes from Anaerolineae bacterium, assembly GCA_025454565.1. GTDB lineage: Bacteria > Chloroflexota > Anaerolineae > CG2-30-64-16 > CG2-30-64-16 > JALOOE01. The sequence goes on along the minus strand of JALOOE010000358.1, from coordinate 2,355 downwards.
CGCGGCATCTACGGCGTGCAATTCCATCCCGAGGTGCAGCATACGCCCCAGGGCCGCGACCTGCTGCACAATTTCGCCCTGGATATCTGCGACTGCCGGCCCGACTGGACACCTGCCAATTTCATCCAAGAAGCGGTGGCGCGCATCCAGGCGCAGGTCGGCGAGGATGGTCATGTGGTGTGCGGGTTGAGCGGTGGGGTGGATTCATCGGTCGCGGCGACGCTGCTTCAGCGCGCGGTGGGTGACCGGCTCACCTGCATCTTCGTCGATCATGGGTTGCTACGCCAGGGGGAGGCGGCGCAGGTGGTCGAGACCTTCCAGCGGCACATGGGCTTGCGCTTGACTGCGGTGAACGCGGCCGAGGAGTTCCTGTCCGATCTGGCTGGCGTGACCGATCCCGAGGTCAAGCGCAAACGGATCGGCGCGCGCTTCGTGCGCACCTTCGAGGCGGCCGAGGCGCAGGCCGCCCTGGCGGGTAGCGGCTCAGCCGCGAGCCGGGCCGCCTTTCTGGCCCAAGGTACGCTCTACCCGGATGTCATCGAATCGGCCAGCCGGTCGGAGCAGCGCACCGCGCGCACGATCAAGACGCATCACAACGTCGGTGGGCTGCCCGAGGACATGCAGTTCGAGCTGATCGAGCCGCTGCGGATGCTCTTCAAAGACGAGGTGCGCGCGGTCGGTGAAGCGTTGGGCCTGCCGGAGGAGATCGTCTGGCGGCACCCATTCCCTGGCCCCGGCCTGGCGATCCGCATCTTGGGGGAGGTGACGTGGGAGCGGCTGGAGACGTTGCGACAGGCCGATGCGATTTTTCTCGAAGAACTGCGTTCTGCCGGGCTGTATCGGTCAGTGTCGCAGGCGTTCGCCGTGTTGCTACCGGTGCGTTCGGTGGGCGTGATGGGCGATGGCCGCACCTATGCCGACACCATCGGAATACGTGCCGTCACCACGGATGATTTCATGACAGCCGATTGGGCGCATCTGCCATACGAACTGCTGAGCCGCATCAGCAACCGCATCGTGAACGAAGTGCCCGGTGTGAACCGGGTGGTCTACGACATCAGCTCGAAGCCGCCGGCCACCATCGAGTGGGAATGACGTGATGCGTGACAAGTGATATGTGAGAGCCTCAAGCGCGCCCCTCACACATCACGTTTCACGTATCCCGTTTCACGTATCATGCGCAAGCTACTTCTCGTCCTCCTGACCCTTCTCATCATTGCCGGGGTGCTGCTCGCGCCCTCGTACCTGCGCTATCGGCAGACGCGGGGGGCGGTGCCGCCGGGGGTGCGCGTGGGCGGGCTGGATTTTGGCGCCGCCTCCGAGGCGTCGGTGACGGAAGCGCTCACGCGGCTGCTCGCCGAACCGGTCGCCGTGTATTACGTCGACCAACGCATCCTCTTGCGGCCGCAGATGCTTGGCTTCCAGGTGGATGTGCCGGCGATATTGGCCGAAACCGAGGCGCACGAGACTACCGGCCACTTGCTGCGCGTGTGGGTGGGCGAGGCGCTGCACCAGCCGCCGCCGCCCGTCGATGTGCCGATGCGCTATAAGCTGGATCGCGATCGGCTGGATAGCTGGCTCACCGACATCGCCACGCGTTTCGATCGTGCGCCCAGCCCCGCGAGGGCGCTCTCTGTCGCCTCCGGGATCGCGCCTGGCAAGCCCGGTTGGCAGCTCGACCTCCCCGCCTCTCGCCTGCGGGTCATCACGGCACTGACTGATCCGCATACGCGCACCGCGAATCTGGTTGTGCGCGAGACGACACCGCCGCCGATGGATATGAAGCTGCTGGCCGAACTATTGCGGGAGCGCAGCGAGCAGTTTCCCGGCGTAGTCGGCATTTCTCTCCACCACATCCCCACCGGTCAAGAGTTGACACTTAACGGCGACGTCGCCTTTTCCGGGATGGGTACGATGAAGCTGGTCATCTTGGAGGAGTTGTTCCGAAAGCTGAACGCGGCGCCTGACCCGCAAACGAGCGCGTTGATCAGCGAGACTGTGTCGATGGCGGGCACGCGCTCGGCCAACGAACTGCTGGCCCTGATCGGCGGCGGCGACGCGGCGGCGGGTGTGACCGCGCTCAACGCCTCGCTGCGCAAGTTGGGGCTGAAGAGTACGTTCATGGCGGCGCCCTACGATCAGGCCGGCCCGCGCGTGACCACGCCTGCCAACAGCAGGATCGGTGTCAATACGCAACCGGACCCCAATGTGCAGACGACGCCGCGCGAAATCGGCATGGTCATGCAGATGCTGGTGGAGTGTGCGCAGGGTGGCGGCACCTTGTTGGCGGCATATGGCGAGCAGATCACCCAGGCTGAGTGTCAGCAGATCCTGGACTATCTCAAGCTCAACGAA
>JALOOE010000357.1 GCA_025454565.1 Anaerolineae bacterium | reverse complement strand
CTCTGGTGCCTGCGGCGACCAAAGTCGCTCCTACTCAACCAGTTCCAGCTCTCCCAGCTTCTCGGCCGTCGGCAGCCCGCGCTCATCCCAGCCACGCAGTCGGTAGTAGCGGTCAAGCATCGCGTTCGGATCGTGAACCAACCCGACGTGGATCGGCTGCTCCGACTTATTGACTTCGCCGGTCGCTTCATCTTTGGCGAAGGTGTGGATCGGCAGCGGCTCGGAGGTGAAGCGGGCAGGTAGCCGGTCGTCGGCGCGCGTCAGGCCCAGACGCGCGTTGTAGAGCCGCTCCAGATTGACGATCCGCTCGCCGGCCCTAAGCAGTTCAACCGCGGTGATCGGCTTGCCGCGCAGCGCTGAGAGGCCCGCCGCCACGTCTTCAGGCATCAGCGCGTAGGTCTCGGTGGTCGCGAATTTGCAGATGCCCAGCGCATCGCTCACCGCGCTGTAGTTCTCGCTGTACGCCACCAGGTCGGCCTTGTAGGTCTCGTCCGCCAGATCCATCAACTGCGGCAGCATCTCCGCCGGGAAGAGCGCACGGGCGGCTTCCCAGTTGCTCGCGATGTCCACCGTGGGCAGCGCGTAGAGATGGTCGGCGCCTCGGTTCGAGGTCATGTGACCCAGGCCGAACGCCTTCGCGATGCGCGGTTCCTGCCGGGGCAATTCCATGCCTTTCACATGCATCGCGTATGGCATCGTCGCTGGCCCAAGCTTCTCGGCGGCGCGTTTCACGCCGCCGGCCAGCAAGTCGCCTGTGCCCCGGCGATAGGCGATGGCGCGGATCAGACCCAGGATGCTGACCGGATCGCCCCATGCCAGCGAGAATTCCGGGTCGTTGTAGAGCCCGCGCTGCCGCAGCTCCAGGGCGAAGGCAATGCAGACGCCGGTCGAAATGGTGTCGAGTCCCAGGTCGTTGCACAGCCGGTTGGCGTAGATGATCGCCTCCATGTCTTCGAGGCCAAGCATCGGGCCGAGCGCGTCTACCGTCTCGTACTCCGGGCCGCCCAGCTCGGTGGCGTAGGGGCCATCCTCCACGCGCGTCACATGATCGCAGCCGATGGGGCAGGCGTGGCAGCTCTTGTGCTGGGTGACATAACGGTCGATCGCCTCGGCGTCAACTTTGGCATAGAATGGCACCTGCCCCGTCTGATGATTGTAGGCAGGCAGATCGCCCGACATGTTTTTGGGCTTGATCAGCAACGGCGTGCCCCAGCGGTGGAGCGCCACGCTTTCCGGGTGTTTGTGGGTTTTGCGGGACATCGCCCCCGCGACCTTCGGGAATTCGCGCGAGATGGAGGCCGGTTTGGCGTCGCGGACCACGAGCGCTTTCAGCCGCTTGCTGCCCATGACCGCGCCGCCGCCGGAACGAGCCGCAGCCCGGCTGCCGTCGTTGATGATGCCCGCGATGTGGACCAGATTCTCGCCGGCCGGGCCGATGCACGCCACGCGCACATCACTGTTCGCGCCGAGCCGCTGGCCAACCTCCGCCGTGGTCAGCCCCCACAGCTCGGGCGCCGGGATGATGGCCACGGCCCCTGCTGTGATATCGAGGTACACCGGCTCGGCCGCCTGACCGAGGACGACCAGCGCATCGAAGCCGCAGTGGGCGAGCGCCGCCCAAAAGTGGCCGCCGCTGTTGGCGTAGCCATAGATGCCGGTGAGGGGCGAGTGAAAGGTGGCGTGCCCTCGCGCGCCCGCCGGCCACGAGGTGCCGGTGAACGGCCCAACCGTGAAGATCAACGGGTTGTCGGAGCCGAGCGGATCGATAGGCCCGCGGACGTGATTCCACAGCAGGCTCAAGCCTAGTCCGCGCCCGCCCAGGAAACGGTCGAGATCGGCTTCGGGGGTCGGAACAATGGTGGCGGTGCGTTGTGCCAGGTCGATGGTAGCGGTCAGGCCCATAGGTGGCATCTCCTCAACTTGTCGTGAATGGCATCGATGGCTATCATATCGCGACGCGCGCGATTCCGGCATGAGCATTGTCATATGGGGTCGGCGTTACCGGTTTCTGCGTGATCTATGCTATACTGGCGCTATTCCGAGCTGCCGCATTGTGAGCCATGATCACGATTCAAGTGCAATTCTTCGGAGGTCAGCATCTGTTCACGCGCCGACTCACACCGGAGATCGAACGCGCCCTGCCAAAGGTAACGCTACCCGACGGCGCGACCGCTGACGACCTGCTCCAACTTCTGAACATCTCAACCAGGCATGGTCGGCCGTTCGTCAGCGTGAATCGCTTCGTTCAGCGAGAAAACGTGACCCTGGCCGACGGCGACCGCGTTCAGCTAATCGCAACAGTGATCGGCGGCTCAAGCTGAGATACCGATAGGGGTGGAATTCATGCCAAGATTTGATTATGTGCGAGCACACTCCGTGGCGGAGGCCGTTCAGCTTCTGGGTGATCCAGAGATCCTGAGCCGTCCGCTGGGAGGGGGCACCGATGTGCTGGTTTTCGTTCGCCATGAGAAGCCGCCGTATGACCGGCTGGTGGACATCAGTCGCGTACCAGAGATGAAGATCATCGAGCGGCACGGCGGCGAGATCGTGGTGGGCGCGGCCGTCACCTACACGGAGGCTGCTGAAAGCCCCGTGCTTCAGGAAGCAGCCGCTTGTCTGGTGGAAGCCTGCCTCTCGGTGGGTGGGCCGGCGATCCGCAACGCCGGTACATTGGGCGGGAATGTAGCGAACGCCGCCGCGTGCGCCGACTCGCTGCCCTCGCTGGTGTGCCTGGATGCAGTGGCGCATCTGTGCAGCCGGAGCGGCGAGCGCGCGTTGCTTGTCAGCGATCTGGTGACCGGGGCCAACCGCACCGCGCTTCAACGCGGTGAGTTGATCACCCATTTCACCTTCCCCGTGCCGCCGGCGGGCGTTCGTTCGGCGTTCACCAAGCTGGGCCGCCGCAATGCGCAGGCCATCTCTCGCCTGAGCATGGCCGCTGCGGGTCGCCTGGATGCCCAGGGATGCGTGGATTTCGTGCGGCTATCCCCTGGCGCAGCTACCTCGCAGCCCCGTCGTTTCACCGAGGTCGAGGCGATGCTGCTGGGCCAGGAACCGACCGACGAGCTGCTGGCTGCCGCGGGCAGCCAGACCGCTGAGGTGATGATCGGCATGACCGGCCGCCGTTGGTCCACCGAGTATAAGGAAGTCGCCATCCAGGCGCTGGCCGAGCGGACGCTGCGACGAGCGTTAGCAGGATAGGAGTACCGATGCTGATCCAGTTTACTGTGAACAAGAAATCCGTCGCCGTCGAGGCGCCAGCCGATATCACGCTGCTCGACCTGCTGCGCGACTATCTGGGCCTGACCGGCGCTAAAGAAGGGTGCGCGGTGGGCGAGTGCGGCGCATGCTCGGTGTTGATGGATGGCCGGCTGGTCAACAGTTGTCTCGTACTGGCGCCGCAGGCCGACGGCAGCGAGATCCTCACCATCGAGGGCGTGCATGCGCCCGATGGCGGACTGAATGACCTGCAGGAGAATTTCATCACCTATGGCGCCGTCCAGTGCGGCATCTGCATCCCCGGCATGGTGTTGGCCGGCGAGGCGCTGCTGCTGGAGACGCTCACCCCGACCCGTGCCGAAATCCGCACCGCCTTAGCCGGAAACCTCTGCCGCTGCACCGGCTACCAGCAAATCGTGGATGCAATCGAGGCGACAGCCCAGCAGCGCAGGAATCAGTAGTCAGGAGTCAGATCGACCCCCTGATCCCTGACTCCTGCCCCTGACTCCTGACACCCATCGAGGTACTGAGATGACCGAGCTTCACTACATCGGCAAACCCGCCCGCCGCGTCGATGCGTTCGACAAGGTGACCGGTAAGGCCAAATATATCGCCGATTACAAGCTGCCGAGCATGCTCTATGCTCGCTGCCTGCGCAGCGAAGTGCCCCATGCGCGCATCGTCAAACTTGACACGGCGCCCGCGCTCGCCATCCCCGGCGTGCGTGCCGTGGTCACCAGC
>JALOOE010000356.1 GCA_025454565.1 Anaerolineae bacterium | reverse complement strand
GATAGCTCGCCGGAGGTGGCGGCGGTGTCGAAGCGACACTCGGCGCCGGCCAGCCGCACCTGGAGATCGGCATCCGAGATGTGCGCCTGCGCCCCCGCAAATGTCACCTGTGCAGTGAACTCCACCGACGTCACACCATCGTCCGGGCCGATGAACGGGTCGAAACGTGCGAGAACCTCGGCGGCGAAATCTGTTGGCGAGCATTCCAGGCGCGTGCGCAACCCGGCCAGGCTGAAGAGCAGCGATGTAGCGGTCATGGTGCGGCAGTTTACCCTGCCATCGAGCGAGATGTCAATTGGCCGCACCCAACAGAAAGCATCAGGAGCGGCGAGCGACGAAGATCATGCGCCGCTCAGATAGCGACTCGACGGGCGTGCCGGGATAGCGCGCCAGCAACTCCTCCACGCGAAAGCCTGCGGCTTCCAGCGCCGCGGCATAGGCATCGGCCGATCGCATGCGCAGCCGATGGGTGATCGCGAAAGATTCGCGCCGCGCGGCCCGCCGCACGGCGAACTCCTGCGTCATCTCCCAGATGCCAGCCGCCTGGTCGAAGCGGTGCGACTCCCGAATGGCAATCTGCCCGCGCAGCGCAGGGACGCTGCTTGTCCAGGGCGCAATCGGTTCAGCGCCCAACGTGCCCACATAGTCGAAGATCTCGGCTACGAGCACACCGTTTGAGCACAGTGACCGATGCAACGCTGTCAACGCAGCGGCCAGCCCATCGTCCGCCAGGATCAGCGCCAGCGGCGAGTCCAGGCAGAGGCTGCCGCCGAAAACGGGACCGAACGGCAGCGAGCGCAGGTCGCCCCGCACGAGCGCGCCATCCAACCCCGCTTCCGTCAGACTGGCGCGTGCCACGCCCAGCATCGCCGGACTGATGTCCACCCCAACAACACGATAGCCCCGCTTGCTGAGCGGCACCAGATGCCGGCCTGTGCCGCAGCCGGCATCCAGAAGCGGGCCGGATATGCCAGAGAACGCGCTGTCCAGGAATGCCAGTTGCGCGGCGAGGAATGCCGGGCCGGCGTAGATCGCATCGTAGACCCCGGCGAAGCCGGCGTCGCCGTCCATCTCAGGCGAGCTCCGGACGGTAATCCCCGGCAACATCGATGTCCTGGGTGATTTCTGGCGTAGGCCAATCCACCCAGGCAATCTCGTCGGGGTGCGCCTGAATGATCGGCCGAGCGCCGACGTCCCCGATCAGACGAGCGAATTCGGGGAAGGTCGCGCGGTCGAAGAGCACCGGGTTGCCGCGTTGGCCGCGATAGCGCGGCGCAACGACCGGCGCCAATGTCTCGCGATGGCGTCGGACCAACGCTGCAAGCAGCGCGGGCGAGACGCCGGGTTGATCGGCGAGGAGGAAGATGACGGCAGATGCGCCTGCGAGTGCGCCCAGGCCGGTCTGCACGCTCCGGCTTTGCCCGTCAGCCCAATCGGGCACCGGCACGAGATCCACGCGCCGGCCCGCCAGCGCCGTCTCCACCTGGCCTGCACCGGCCCCGATCGTGACGACTACGCTGTCGATATCGGGGCACGCCAACGCCTGACCGGCCACGTGCGCGACCAGCGGCACGCCTTGCCACGGCAAGACCTGCTTCAAAGCTCCGAACCGGCTCCCCTGGCCGGCCGCCAGCACGACTGCTCCGACCCGCCCCCAGACCTCGATCACGGGATCGGCCGCCTGCGCCGCGCCGATGATCACGCGATCCACGATCGGATGGGCCAGCAGCCGCCGGGCGATCTGTCGCGCTGCCGCCAGCGTCGCTTCGTCCTCAACCTTGTTGAGGAACGGCACGAGCCGGGCGCCGGGTGGCAAGCCCTTCGCGCCGCCCTCGGGATGCGCCAGCACCGCCGCCATCATCTCCGGCGTGACCGGATCGCCCAGCTTCGCGCCCGAGAGCGCAGCAACGAGCTCGGGCCGGTGCACCTGCCCGGCGACGAGAGGTTTTCCCACTACATCGAGACCGACGACCGGCACGAGCACGGTTGTGCCGATCGGGATGACCGGCTCATGCTGCGCCGGGGCCTTGAACGGCAAGCGGCGCGAGCCGTCGGCTTCGACGATCACGACATCCACCGCCGGTTGCGCGGCGATGCGATCCAGGAATTCCGGCGGCACACCTTCTGCTTTGTCCTGTTCGACCATTGTGCCGCCTGCGATCAGCACATGGCGGTGCTCGGCTAACGCCTCCGGCAGTTGCGCCAGCAACGCGCCCTCGCCGTGCAGCACGAAAGCGAGCGGTGCTTGCGCCATCTGGGAGACGAAGATCCGGGTGGTCATCGTGGTGACGACCCGCTGCCCGGCCGCGGTCAACTCCGTCGCAAGCCGAAACATGAGCGTCGTCTTGCCGCCGCCACCGGAGAGGGCGATCACTTCCTTGGAACCGAGAGAGAAGGCGTGAGGGAGGAACATGACGGGAACCCACTCCATCAACTTGCCAAAATCGCTTCCAGCACGCCGCCGCCGACTGCCAGCGATTTGTCGGAGATGGTGAAACAATAGGCGCGTTCGGCGCGCGGGTCGATGTCGCCCACCTTGACGCCGGCTGCCACGCGCGCCCCGGTACGCATCAGCCCGCGCAACACGCCAGCGCAGCCGGCGCGGATCTCGCCACCGGCGAGTCGCTCGCTGCCAGCGAGCCGCTCGCTGCCAGCGAGCCGCTCGCTGCCAGCCACCGTGGCGATGATCTGCCCGATTGTCACCCGCTCACCGATAGCCGCGCGTGCCTCCAAAACGCCGTCAGATGGTGCGCGCAGGACGCGACCAGCCACGGCCGCCCCGCCGATCTCGCCGGGGGCGCCGGTGTCGGGCAGCGCCGCCCCCTGCCAGTAGACGCGGCCGAGCCAATGCCCGCGATGGGTCTCGACAACGGCGTGGCAGTCGACTCCGGCCGTGAACCCCGGCCCCAGCGCGATGACCCGCGGCGCATCGGTGCGGGTTGTGCCGGTGTTGCGTTTCGCCATGATCCCGTCAATCAGGACTGCCGGGGCAAGCTCGCCTCGGCATCTCGCCTCCGGATCGACCAGGACAGGGATGACGTGCTCGGCAAGCGCGGCCCGCGCCCCGGCGACATCCGGGACGCGACGGGCGCGGATCTCCTCGACAGCGGTTTCGCCATCATACACTGCCTCGCCGAAGCACACGGTTCGCCGCACCATCAACGGTTCCGGCAGCTCGGTCATGACGACGGCGAAGCCGCAGCGGTGCAGCCGCGCGGCAACACCGCTGGCCAGATCGCCGGCCCCCTTGATCAGCACCAAAGACCCGCTCAATTCCACCTCAACCCCTTGGGATAGTGACTTTTCACCGTGCCGTTCACCCGCTTCCCCCAGCCGAGCGGGTGGCTTTCGACGGCGACCAGCAGCCAGCCGTCGTCACCAGGACTGCGGAACCCGCTCCCCTGAAGGTATGCTCGGAGGTCGAGGCTGTCGGCGTCCAGGCACACGGAGCGGAGCGTATCACTCAGCGCCAACCCAAGCGCCAACGCGTGGCTCGGCTCGAAGCGGTCCTTCTTGATTGTGCCCAGCCACCATCCCGGATGCAGAAAACCAGGCGTTCGGTCGCAGGGACGCTTGCCAGATGGTCGGCGCAGAATGCTCGATACGCCTGCTCGACCGGACGCGGCAGTCGAACTGGCGACCAGAGCTTCGGTTGTTCTGCCGGTTCACTCGTCGGCTGGCGCTGCAACACGGCGACGAAATGGCCCTCGCCCGGCCCGGTGTGCGGCCACAGGCGGATGGTCAGGGCGACTTTGCCGGCAGTGCCCCTACGCTGAGACTCGGCGAGCCAGTCCGGTCGACCGGGCGAGAGGCCGGGTCGCGACGTTGGCTCGATCAGTTCGAAATCGTCATGACCATCCAGAAACCGTGCAATGACTTCCTCATCCTCCTCTGCCGCGAAGGTGCACGTCGAGTAGACGAGGCGGCCGCCGGGACGCGCCAGCCGCGCTGCATGCTCCAGGATGCTGGATTGCCGCTGCGCACAGCCGGCCACCAAAGCCGGCGACCATTCCCGCCGTGCCGCCTCGCTCTTGCGGAACATCCCCTCGCCTGAGCACGGCGCATCCAGAAGGACGCGGTCGAAGTAGCCCGCAAACCGCTCTGCCAGGCGCTCCGGCGATTCGTTGGTGATGGCCGCGTTGCGCGCCCCCCAACGCTCCAGATTCTCAGCGAGATCCCAGGCGCGCTTGGGATGCACCTCGTTTGCGATCAGCAGGCCCAGGCCGCGCATCAGCGACGCGATGTGCGTTGCCTTGCCGCCGGGCGCCGCCGCCAGGTCGAGCACACGCTCGCCCGGCTGCGGATCGAGCAGCTCGGCCACGGCCATCGCCGACGGCTCCTGGAGGTAGTAAAGCCCGGACGCGTGCCACGGATGTTTGCCAGGTGTCTGCTCTTCAGGCGCGATGAAGCCTGTCGGGCACCAGGGCACGGGCGCAAGCTGAAAGGGCGTCGCTTGCCGGAACGCTTCGACCGATATCTTCAGTGTGTTCGCGCGCAGCCCGGCGACGGTCGGTGCGTCGTAACTCGCCAGGAAAGCCGGATATTCGCTGCCAAGCAGACCGGACATGCGCTCCAGGAAGGCGGTGGGGATGGCCTGTTGCGTATGGCGTGTTACGTATTCGGGTGGCCGGAGTGTTGGTCTTTCGTCTTTCGCCTTTGGTCCGTCGCCCATCATCACAACGCCATCGCACAGCCATCGGCGCGCGGATCGCTGCCGGCGCAAAGCACGCCTGTCGCCGAATCGCACAGGATGATCTGGCCGCGACCGAAGAGCGAACGGTCGTGGCCGCTGACGGCGTGGGCCGGATGTCCCATCTCCTTGAGGGTGCGCAGGGTTTGCGGCGGGATGCCCTCCTCGATGCCCACGTCACCACCCGCCGTGCCGCCAACGATGCAAAAACGCGGCCGATCGAGGGCCACCTGCGGATCGAGCTTGTCATCGGCCAGGGCGACAACCACTTGCATGTGGCCCTGCGGCTGCATGAAGCCGCCCATCACGCCGAACGGGCCGAGCAGCGTGCCGTCCATGCGGGTGAGCATGCCTGGGATGATCGTGTGGTATGGGCGTTTGCGCGGCGCCACGGCGTTTGGATGCTCCGGATCCAGGCTGAAATTGTGCCCGCGATTCTGAAGCGCGAAGCCCCAGCCGCTCGGCACGATGCCGGTGCCGAAGCTCATGTAGTTGCTGTTGATGAACGAGCTGGCGTTGCCTTCGCCATCGACCACGCAGAAGTAGACTGTGTCTGAGCTTGCGACAGGCGTCCCGCGGCGTTGGTCAAGCGTGGCCCGCTTGGGATTGATCAGCTTACGGCGGTCGGCGGCGTAAGCTTTCGAGAGCAATTGGTGGATTGGGACATTGGTAAACTGGGGATCGGCGATGTGCCAGCGCGCGTCCGCAAAGGCCAGCCGCATCGCCTCGATCTTCAAATGCAGGCGTTCCGGAGCCAGCGGATCGAGTCCGGCCAGATCGAAGCCTTCCAGCAGATTGAGCGCCAGCAATGCGGTCAAACCTTGGCCGTTGGGCGGGCATTCCCACACGCGTACGCCCCGGTAGGTGACGCTGATCGGCCGTTCCCACGTGCTGCGGTGTGCAGCTAGATCGTCGATCGTCAGGCAACCGCCGGCCCTTTGCACCGTCTCGGCAATCGCCGCCGCGATTTCTCCCTGGTAGAATGCATCCTTGCCGCCTGCCGCCACGGTTTGCAGCGTACCGGCCAGCCCCGGATTGCGGAAGATCTCGCCCCGACGGGGACCGCGGCCGGCGATGGTCAACTCCAGCCCGCCCAGTGATTGCCGTAATGGCTGCTCGGCGGCGCGGCTCCAGTGATACGCGGCGATCGGCGCCACGGGGAAGCCTTCTTCGGCGAGCCGGATGGCAGGGGCAAGGATCATGGGTAATGGCATACGGCCGAAGCGCTCGACCATGTCGCACCAGCCGGCGCAGGCGCCCGGCACGGTGACGGTGTAGGGATGATAGGGCGGTAGGGTCACCAGGCCGCTCCCACCCACGCCGAAACCTTCGCGCTTGAGCCGCTCCAACGTCAGCGCGGCCGGCGCGCGCCCCGAACCGTTGAGCGCCGTCACCTGGCCCGTGGCCGCCTCGTAGTAGAGCGCAAAGCAGTCGCCGCCGATGCCGGTGGAACCGGGCTCGGTGACGTTGAGCGCAGCGGCAGTGGCGACGGCGGCGTCGGCGGCCGTACCGCCCGCGGCCAGGATCTCCAGGCCGGCCGCCACGGCCAGCGGCTGCGAGGCCGCAACCATGCCGCGGCGTCCGTAGACCGGCGAGCGGCGAGAAAGAAAAGGCAAATCAGACATAGCATCCCCAATGTGATCGCTAAGTAGCGTGCGGTATGCGATAAATTCGCACCTCATAGCCGCCGTCGGTGAACGTTTTGACGAGCTCAAACGCACGGAAGAGTGCCTCGTAGCGCGCGATGTCCTCCGCGAACTCTGAGGGATCGGCGTAGAAGCGATGGAACATCTGTTGACTGACGATCAGATAGTCGAAGCCCTGCGCGGCATACCATGCGGGTGATTCACCGTTGACGCGATAGAAACTCCTGACAGCGAATCGCTCCGGGTCGATCCAGGGCGAATACGATTCGATGGCGACGTGCGCGCCTGCCGGCAGGTTGCTCTCGATCCACGTGCGCGCTGTGTCGCGACCATCCGGCGTGGTCAGGCGCACCGCTTCGCTGACCGTGCCGGCCAGCGGGATGAGAGACACGATCACCAGCAGTGCGACGACTGCCCCTGCGCCAACGCGGTGTGGCGCGCCTGGCGCAGGGATGATGAGATCGACGGCCCAGCCCGCGGCTAACAAGATGGCGAGCGGCACGAGAGGCAGCGCGGTGCGCTCAGAATGGACGGCGAAGGCGCTGATAAAGAAGAGGTAGCCGAGCATCGTCGCGGCGATTAGGAGGGTTTCTTTCGAGCGCCGGTAGATGCCCCAGGCCATTCCCGCGGCGGCCAACGCCAGTATCGGCCCCTCGGCTTGCCAGAAATAGCTCACATACCACGCCAGCGAAGCCCCGGTGTTGCCCGCATGGCCACTTGCATAGTGGCGCACCTCGATGAAGGCGCTATTCAGGAAAGTTGAGAAATCCAGGATGGCGGAGGGTGTCGTTGCCAGGAAGACAAGGCCGCTCAACGCCAGCGCCGCATAGAGCCGCCACTCCTTGAGGCCCCGCCAGCCGAGACGCAAGAAGTGCGCCAGGACGATTGGTAGGGCGAACAACACGACATTGTATTTCGTCCCAGTTGCCAGACCGAGTGCGATGCCAGCGAGAACATAATCCCTTGTCTGGCCACGCTCCAGGATTCTCCATGATGCCCACAGCGTCAGCGTCGTGAAGAACGTCATCGGGCCATCAGGAATCATGTAGCGGTCGTGCGCGACCAACGTGGGCGAGATGGCGACCCACAGACCTGCTAACACACCTCCGAGCAGGTGTCCGGTATACCGTCGCCCCAGGTCAAAGATGAGAGCGACCGTCCCCAGGCCGAGCAC
>JALOOE010000355.1 GCA_025454565.1 Anaerolineae bacterium | reverse complement strand
GTAGCCGTGGACGAGGATCGTGGTGGGCAGCGGGACCCCGGCAGAAAGCAGGAATGCGGGCCAGAAGACGGCGTGGAAGCGAAGGATACCCTTGCCGATCACGTGCACCCGGCGCGGATTCCCGGCCCAGTACCGGTGGTAGAGGACGCCCTCATCGGCGTAGTCCAGCACAGTGATATAGTTCGCCAACGCGTCGAACCAGACGTAGATGACCTGGTCGGGATCGCCCGGCGCCGGGATGCCCCACCCATGCGCCCGCGTTCGTGATCGCGAGATGCTCAGGTCGTCCAGGCCGCCGCGGAGGAAGCTGACCACCTCGTTCTTGCGGCTGGGCGGCAGGACCTGCAGGCGGTCGCTCTCAATCAAAGCCAGCAGCGGCCCGGCGTAGCGGGAGAGCCGGAAGAAGTGGTTGTGCTCTTCGACCATCTCAGGCCGCGTGAGGTGCTCGGGGCAGAGCCCGTCGACCAACTCCGCCTCCGTGTAGAACTGCTCGCAGCCCACGCAGTAGAGCCCGCGATAGCTCGCCTGGTAGATATCGCCGTTCGCCGCGCACGCCTCCCACAGCTTGCACACGCCGGCCGCGTGCCGCGGCTCGATGCTGGTGCGCAGGAAACTGTCGTAGGATGTCCCCAGCAGATCGGCCAGGCCGCGAAACTCGGCGGCGTTGCGGTCGACCAGGGCCTGCACGGGTATGCCTTCGCGCTCGGCGGCCTGGACGTTCTTCAGGCTGTTCTCATCGGCGCCGGTGGTGAACCAAACATCGCCACCGAACAAACGGTGGGCGCGCGCCAACGCATCAGTGATCACGTACTCCATCGCATGGCCGATATGCGGTTTGCCGTTGACATATGGAATGGATGTCGAGATGAAATAGGGACTGGCTTGGGTACTCATGGCGGGCTCCTCTGGATGGCGCTGAACGACGGACGAAAGAGCAAAGACGGAAGGACGACATGCCAACAAAAAAGCCGCCCACACCGGGCGGCCTCTGGTGACGAGATGGTCAGGTTCTCAGCCGACGGGTGGCGATGACGACGGGGCGCGCAGGATGGTCGGCATCCTGCGCATGCGCATTGCCATGCTGATCACATTCGGAGCCGCGGCCAATAAGATCATTGTTTCGGAATCCTCTGCCTCTATTATAGCAAGATGATCGGGCGGGTCAAATCGTGCTCAGTCAATTCGAGGCCTGGCCTGACCAGCCACACGTACAATCGCATCCAGCTTTTCGACGATCTCGGCGTCGATTTCCTCCTTGTGCACCAGGCCTGCGAGGACATGGTAGTCGCTCTTGAGCAGGAGGTTGGGCAATCCCAACTTGGCGAAATAGTTGCGAAACAACGGATTGAGGAACTCGTCGGTCGCTTTGATGTCCGAGGACCAGGGATCCAGGTTACGCAGCGTCTGGAGGGCCGCGGCAACCTCGCTGATCGCCTCCCGCATCGCTGCTTCCCGGCGGTCAGCTTCCGCCGCCCCGAAGAGATCATCGGTCAATTCGTGCCGAGCATAGCGTAGCAGCACCGGTTCCTGGCACAGATAGTTCTCGATCTCCCTGCGTCGCCAAGCGATTTCCACCAACGGGCCGCCTTCTTGGAGCTTCTTGTCCAATCGATCAAACAGCGCCAAGCCGACCAAATCCTCTTTCGCTTCATGTATACCCCAAAAGTGGTCGCGAGCACGCTGCGGGAGGTTAGTACTGACGTAATGGACAAAAATGCGGTCGAGAAGTTGGGCGGCTGGATGCTGCAGGGTCGTCGCAAATGCCTTCAAGATCGCCAGATCGGTAGCTCCCTCGACATAGAGTACCCAGCCGGTCTGCTCTGCCTGGTAGTACTGCTCAAAGCCCAGGTCGGTCAGCGCTTTGAGCACCTGACTGCCGCGATCGTTGACGCGATGTGGTTTGCCGACGAATGCGATGACGATATCGCGCTCGACGGCCTCGTTCAGCACGATCTCAGAATGGCTGGCAGCAACGATCTGTGAACCCTGGCGCTCGGCCAGCTCGGTGAGCAGTTGGTAAATCTGTCGTTGGCGCAGGACTTCCAAATGGGCGTCCGGCTCATCCAGCAGTAACACTGTCTGTGGATTCGCGTAAAGATAGGCCAGCAGCAGAAGGGTCTGGTGCAGACCGCGACCTGCGGACGAAAGATCAAGCTTCGTTCCGCCGGGCTCTTCATAAGCCATAACGAGCTCGCTGCGCTCCTTGATATACTTCGGTGGCAACAACGCTACTCCAAACAGTCGCTTAATATGGGAGTTCAGTTCCTTCCATTCGGGCGAACCGACGAACTCCCGCCTGGATTCTCCATATTCAGGCCGCGACTCTCTGAGTTGGGGTGTCTCGGTTTCGGTTGCTTTCAGTTCGCCGTAAACCTGGTAGCATAGATTGCGCAACACCTGGGCGGTCTGGCCTTGCCCCACCAGGACACCCACCTCGCCAGCTTGCTTGATAAACTCACGATCCGCCAGGCCCGACATGGGTGGCAGAAACGCAACTTTGACCCGTGCGGCTTCGGTCGGCACAGGCATACGCCTCGGCGGGTCATCCGCACTCATCCGCAGGGGACGGCAGTAGAACGATTCCTCGTTGGCGTAGTCGAACTCTAGCCCGCAAGACCACGAACGGCCGTCGGTCACGCCATCCGCGACGATATCGATGCGGATGTTCTGGGTCTTCTGCTGGCCGGTGCCTCGCCCGGCGATGCTGCGCACATGCAGATCGCGCCACAGGAGGTTCGCGTCCGGGATCGGGATGGCAATCAGATCGCGGCGGTTTATCGTGACGCCCGGCCGTTCTTCGGGCGACACCTTGCTGCCACGCTTCTCATTCCAGCGCCGCACGCCGATATCCCACAGGGCGAGTGCTTGTAACGCGGTTGTCTTACCGGAGTTATTGGGACCAATCAGGACGACCGATTTGCCAAGCTCGAAGCTCGCATCTTCCAGCTTCTTGAAGTTTCGGATGCGGATATTGGTCAACATCAACCTGCTCCCTCATCGGTTTTCCCCGTGGCACGATTCGGTGGATTGTAAGGGTCACAATCCATCGGACTGCATAGCAGACGTATCTTGCTTTTTGTGGCAGCATCAATCTGCTATAGTCAGAGAGTATAGCATAGCCTATGGGGAAGCCAAAGAGGTATTCGGTAGAGAGGAGGGCTGTCAGGTTTACGAAGCCTGACAGCCCTGTGAGACCCATTACCCTTTCACATACTTGGCGAACCACTCCAGCACGCGCTTCCACGCATCGTCGGCGGCCGCCGGGTTATACGCGCGGCCGGTGTCGTTGTGGAAGGCATGGCCCGCGCCGGGGTAGACCATCTTCTCGAAGGTCTTGTTATTCTTCTTCATCGCCTCTTCGATGGCCGGAATGCCGGCATTGATACGCGCATCGGTCTCGCCATACATCGCCAGCACCGCGGCCTTGATGTTCGGCACGGCCTCCAACGGCGGGTTGGGGCCATAGAACGGCACGGCGGCCTTCAGGTCGGGCGATTTGGTCGCCGTGAGCCACGTCATGCCGCCGCCGAAGCAGAAGCCGACCATGCCCAGCTGGTTGCGGTTGACGATAGGCAGCCCCTGCAGGTACTTGATGCCGCTGAGGTAGTAGCCGGCAAGCTCGTCGGGGGACGCCGCACTCAACGCGGCGGGAATCTGCGCCGGGTCGGTCACCTTGTCGGTGCCGCCCTGCTTTGAGAGCTGGTCCACCGCCAGCGCGACGTAGCCCGCCTTCGCCAGGCGGCGCGTCACATCCTTGACGTAGTCGGTCAGCCCGCGATTTTCGTGCGCCACGATGATCGCCGGGAACGGGCCGTTCCCCTTCGGCTTGGCCTGATAGCCCACCAGCGTCAGCCCGTCGCCGGGGAAGCTCACCATCCCGGCTTCGATGGCCGGATCGTCGGCGGGCACGCGCACGCCGGCCGGCACCGGGATCGGCGTCGGCGTCGGCGCAGTGGCCGTGGTCGTGA